>JAFSXA010000189.1 GCA_017450135.1 Clostridia bacterium
ATTCCATCCCGACGATACGGTGATAGATATCTGCGGCAACAAAATAGGCGGCGGAAATTTTCAATACATAGCCGGACCGTGCTCCGTCGAATCCGATGAACAGATCTGCTCCATCGCCCGCGACGTCAAGGCGGCCGGGGCAAACCTGATGCGCGGCGGCGCGTTCAAGCCGAGAACCTCTCCCTATGCTTTCCAGGGTATGAGAGACGAGGGACTTCGGCTGCTAAAAAGAGCGAGGGAAGAGACGGGTATGCCGATAGTCACCGAGATAATGGATCTCTCCCATCTCGATCTGTTCGACGACGTTGACGTTATTCAGGTCGGAGCGAGAAATATGCAGAACTTTGAGTTGCTCAAGGCGCTCGGCCATACGGACAAGCCGATACTCCTGAAAAGAGGACTTGCCAGCACAATGCAGGAGCTGCTTATGAGCGCAGAGTACATCATGGCGGGCGGCAACGATAGAATAATCCTCTGCGAAAGAGGTATCAGAACCTTTGAGACTTATACGAGGAATACCTTTGACGTGTCCGCAATACCTCTGCTCAAGGAAAAGACGCATCTTCCCGTCATTGCTGATCCGAGCCATGCCGCCGGTCTTTCAAGGCTTGTGAAGCCGCTGGCACTGGCGGCGGTAGCGGCAGGAGCGGACGGACTTATGATAGAGGTGCACAACGATCCTGCCCACGCGCTCTGTGACGGGCCGCAGGCTCTGACTCCTCCGCAGTTTGCGCAGGTAGTCCGTGAGGCGGAAGCAATTAAAAAAGTAATGAGGGAAACCATTTAACCTGAAGGGGATGAGCTTATGAATGTTGGAATTGTAGGACTCGGTCTTATAGGCGGTTCAATGGCAAGGGCGGTAAAGGAGAATACGGAGCACATTGTTTACGGCTTCGATTTATCAAACAGCACCATGCTTGCGGCGAAAATGACGGGAGCGATTGACGGCGAGCTGAACGGCGAACGCCTCCCTGAATGTGATATCGTGATACTTTCTCTCTATCCCGGGGCAACAGTGGATTACGTCAAGGCGAACGCCGCCTCCTTCAAAAAGGGCGCAGTATTGATAGACACCTGCGGAGTAAAACGGTGCGTCTGCTCGGAGCTTGAGGATTTTGCGGCCGAAAACGGATTTGTCTTTTTGGGCGGCCATCCTATGGCGGGCACTCAGTTTTGGGGATTCTCGCATTCCCGCGCCTCTCTCTTCAAGGGCGCGTCAATGATAATCGCTTCAAAGGGTATCTCCGATATCAAGCTGCTTGAAAAAATCAAAAGCTTTTTCGCATCTATCGGCTTCGAGGAGCTTAACGTGACCACACCCGAGAGGCATGATGAAATTATCGCCTATACCTCTCAGCTTGCTCACGTGGTTTCAAACGCCTATGTCAAAAGCCCCACTGCGCTGGACAGGAAGGGCTTTTCGGCAGGCAGCTACAAGGATATGACGAGAGTGGCAAAGCTCAACGTGGAAATGTGGACCGAGCTTTTTCTTGAAAACAGGGACAATCTGATAAATGAGATCGACCTGCTCACGGAGAATCTGAAAAAATACAGCGACGCTCTGAAGTCCGGTGACGAGGATGAGCTGCGCGTACTTCTCTCCGACGGCAGAGAGACAAAGAAACGCGCCGGATAAAGAGACGGGGGTTTATTATGGAAACTGTAAGGGTTAACGCTTCTAAGGATTACGACGTAATAATAGGTTATGATACGGCCGCACTGCTCGGGAAAAAGATCAGGGAGAGCTTTTCGGGCGCAAAGGTCTGCATAGTTACGGACGATACTGTCGCCTCATTCCATCTTGACAGTATAAAGAGGACGCTTGACGCCGAAAGGATAGACAATGTGCCGTTCATCTTTCCGCACGGCGAAAAATCAAAAAATCCCCGGGTGCTTTTTGAGCTGCTTGAGTTCCTTGCGGAAAAGCGCTTCACGCGAAGGGACGTGCTTGTTGCCCTCGGCGGCGGAGTGACGGGGGATCTGGCAGGACTTGCGGCGGCGCTGTTCATGCGCGGTATGCATCTGATACAGATGCCGACCACTCTGCTCGCGATGGTCGATTCCTCCGTGGGCGGAAAGACGGCGGTCAACCTCAGCGAGGGTAAAAACCTTGCCGGAGTTTTCAACCAGCCGGAGCTGGTGCTCTGCGATGTCCGTATGCTCTCGACCCTGCCGGCCGAATATTTTGCGGAGGGCATGGCTGAGGTCATCAAATACGGCGTTATTGCCGACAGAGAGCTGTTTGATATCGCCGCAGACGGGGAAGTTCAAGGCAATCTTGAAAAAATCATTGCACGGTGCGTTTCAAT
>JAFSXA010000190.1 GCA_017450135.1 Clostridia bacterium
AGATCCTTGTTTGCGCCGCCGCGGTTCTTTTCAATAACGGAAAGCAACCGTCTGCCTGCAAGGACGAGCCGCTCAAATACCGTGTCAGCCTTGCGCTTGGATTTCTTCCCTTCAAGGTGTATCCTGTTGCCCTCGGCAAGGCAGTTACAGGTGGCTATATCGTAGACGGCTCCGTTGTAAGGCGCAAGGGCGTAGATCCCGAGTCTGTCCGTGACCGTGCCGGCGAACTCGTCGCAGACTGCATCGTTGCCATGATTGACGAAAACTATATCGGGCTTTTTTCGGATGTTGTCAAGCCAGCCGATGAGCATATCCATGTCAGCGTGGCCGCTTATACCCTCCATCTGAGCTATCTCGGCTTTTACGGCTATCTCCTCGCCGAAGAGCCTGACCGAGGGCGCGCCGTCGATTATCTTTCTGCCGAGTGTGCCCTCAGCCTGGTAGCCGACGAAGAGCACGGTGTTTTCGGCGCTCCAGAGGTTGTGCTTCAGATGATGTCTGATGCGGCCTGCCTCGCACATTCCCGAGGCGGAGAGGATGACCTTGGGAGTATCATCCATGTTGATAAAGCGCGAATCGTCGCTCGTGACGGCAAGATGCAGATTCGGAAAGCTTATCGGATTGATGCCGCTGTTTACAAGGTCGAGAGTGTCGCTGTCGTAGTATGATTTCAGATCCTCGTCGTCCGAGTATATGCTTGTCGCCTCAACTGCAAGAGGGCTGTCTACCCAAACCGGGAAATTCTCATGGCGTTTGATGAGCCTCTGCTCCTTGATGATCCTGATAAGATAGAGCAGCTCCTGAGTTCTGCCGACGGCGAAGGAGGGGATTATCACGTTGCCGCCGCGGTCGAGCGTGCGCTGAATGACCGATGTGAGCTGGCTGACGTAGTCCGGCCTTTCACCGTGCAGTCTGTTGCCGTAGGTCGATTCAATGACCACGATATCGGCGGTATCGGGCTTTTGAGGATCCTTTATCAGAGGACGGTCGATATTGCCGACGTCGCCGGAGAAAAGGAGGACGCGGCTCTCACCGTCTTCGGTGAGGGTTATCTCTATGCTCGCAGAGCCGAGCAGATGGCCTGCGTCGATAAACCGGACGGCTATGCCGTCTGCTATATTGTACGTCTGCAGATAAGAGCAGCCGACAAATTGAGTCAGCGATTTCTGAGCGTCGAGGGTCGTGTACATCGGCTCATAGACGTCGCGCCCGGCGCGCTTGGCTTTTCTGTTGTGCCATTCCGCCTCAGTCTCCTGAATGTGGGCGGAATCCATAAGCATAATGCTGCACAGCATTCTTGTTGCCTCGGTGGTGTATATCGCGCCCCTGAATCCGTTCGCCGTCATCAGAGGTATCTTGCCGGAGTGGTCGATGTGGGCGTGGGTCAGGAGTATAAAATCAATTTCGGAGGGGGAGACGGGCAGATCGGTATTAAGATATATGTCCGCGCCCTGCTCCATACCGCAGTCGACCAGGAACCTTTTGCCGCAGGCTTCGATGAGCGTGCAGGAACCGGTAACCTCGTGAGCGGCTCCGAGAAAAGTCATTTTCATAATTAAGCCTCCAATAAAAAACGGTCGGGAGAAAGACCCGACCGAAAATCATTTAATTGTTATCGGGTTCATGAATCTTATCGGCTAAATAGTCCGCGAGTCTTGTGCCCTCGGCGTTCTCGTCGGTGTAAGCGGTGACCGTTTTCCCGTCGGAGTCAAATACAACGGTGGTGCCGACTCCCTTTAGCTTGAGCACTACTACGAGGACAATAATAAAGCAGAGAATTGAAAAGCCGATTATGGAAAGCACGGCGGACTTGCCCTTCTTTTCACTTTCACAGGCCTTTTCATACTTTTCGCGGCGTTTGAGCGCCTCGTCGTAGTCGAAACTTTTTTCTTGTTGCTTTTTAGCCATGTTCATCAACTCCGCAATTTGATAAGTCAATTATACAGCATTTAATTATTTTTGTCAATTACGGCTGAACCGTGATCGGTACGTCCTCGCTCTCGTGTTCAAATGAGAGGAAATTGTTTCTCCCGGCGTAAGACCAGCGCATATCAAAAAGCTCGCACGCGCTTGCCGGCATATATAG
>JAFSXA010000191.1 GCA_017450135.1 Clostridia bacterium
GCATAGACGCCCATTCCGGCGAGCATGGCGCATACAAGCAGAAAAGCGACAGCTTTTTTAATTGTTCTCAACACAGGCAATCAGCTCCATTTGATAGTTCCATTTTTTAGTATAGCATATAAACCGTTTTTTGTAAAATGCAAAAAATGCTGTTCGGGAGTAAACTAAGCCCGTCAGACCTCGAGCTAAGGCCTGACGGGCTGATGATTTTATATAATTTTTTCTCCGTCGTGGAGCTGAGGATAGCGGGACGCGAAAATGTACTCCGGCTTATCCTTGAATTCGAGCTTGAATACCGGAACACCGGCGTGCTTGTCGGGACATTCGCGCGGCAGGTTTTTGATGATGAACCTGTGCTCAAGCGCTTCAAATTCCAGCGGCTCCCCTGTGGAGAGCAGAGTGATACGCTCCGGTGCAGTCAAATAGCCGCCTATGCCGACCTCAGGCGAGCCCGACCATATACGGTTCCAGATATAAATATTGTTGCCGTTCTGCGATTCGTACGTTACGCCGTTGCCGCCGATCCGCTTTTCGACCCGAGGTAGACCGTAGACGGCCTCTCCGTTTTCTTTGAGCCAGCGGCCGACACGCGTCAGCGGCTCTATGACCTCTTCCGGTATTGAACCGTCGGGCTTGGGGCCGATATTCAACAGCAGATTGCCGCCGCATTCCACGCAGGTGTTGAGCATAGTCAATATCCTCTGCGGCGTGTAGCTGTACGGGGCGGCGGACTCCGAGTCAACATAGCCCCAGCTGATGCCGTTGAAGGTCATGCAAGCCTCCCAGTCACGTTCCATGGGTCTTATGTGTCCCTCCGGCGTGCCGAAATCCTCATCCAGATACGAGCGGTTGTTGATGAGTATATCGGGCTGCAGCTCACGCAGTATCTGATTTCTTCTGACGGAATCCCAGCCCTCGGCGGAATTCATCGGACGGGAAACGTCATACCAGAGAATATCTATCTTTCCGTAGTTTGTCAGCAGCTCCTTGTTCAGCTCCAATATGTAATCAAGAAAACGCTCACGTGCCGCGTTGTCCGTCATGCAGTTGAACGCGTCCGGGTGGTGCCAGTCCATCAGCGAGCTGTAAAAGCCGATGCGCAGGCCGTACTTTCTGCACGCGTCGACAAATTCGCGCACTATGTCGATGTGCGGCCCGTAGTTCACGCTGTTGAATTCGTTTACCTTGGAATCCCAGAGGCTGAAGCCCTCGTGGTGGCGTGTCGTCAGCACGACGTATTTCATGCCCGCGTCCTTCGCCAGGCGCACCCATTTTTCCGCCGCACCTGACTGATAATTGAATGTGTCGGCGAGCTTTGCGTATTCCTCGGGCGGAATGTTTTCATCAACCTGCGCCCATTCGTTCCTTCCGAGCTGAGCGTAAAGTCCGTAGTGGACGAACATCCCGAACTTGGCTTCCCTCCACCACTGTATGCGCTTTTCATGCGTTGCCGCAGTCATTCTTTCATATTCAGGCTGGCTTAAATACTTCATCAGAAAAACCTCTCTTTACATTGATTTTTATTATCGTAAGACCTTATATAGTGAAGGTCTTGTATTCAAAAGCGCCGAGGTCGATATCGACAGCGCCGAAGGGCGTTGTCAGGCGGCCTGACTGCCTTTTGTCCGAAGAATTATATACCCTTGCGGTTACACCTCCGTTTTCACAGCGGCAGTATCTGGTGAGGATCATATTTCTGTTATCCAGCTCACAGCGCGTATCTGTTTTTTCTCCGCTTCCCGAGGGGAAGAACGGCAGAGCCATTACGGGCTGATTGAAAACCTCCGCCTGAGCGTCGATGAATTCCGTATCTGCAGTGAGCCTGTAACGGAATTCGCGCACGCCCATATCGATGCGGTCGTGATTGATACCGTGCTCCGCTATCGGACGGTCGTCTATCGGATGTGCGGAGTAGACCGGAGTCCTCAGAAGCGATATATACATCGTGCTGCCGTCACAACTGCCGCCGTAGGTCCCGTTGTTTATGACCGCTGTGCCGCCGCTCTCTGAAAACAGGCCGCACCATTTCTGATAGGATACTTCCTTTGCCCCCTTTTCAAGCTCCTGCGTGCCGAAGGCTGTCTGCCCCATAAAGCGGTTTTTGCCGAGGGCGGTCGGGATGCTGAGCTTGTACATACGGTTGGCGTCGTTGGAGTAAAGGGTGACGCGGACGTCGATATGCCTGTGATTTTTCGGCAGATCGTAGGTCAGCACGGCAAAGGATTTTCCGTACCCGAAAACAGCCTGAACACTCATTTTGACCGCGCCGTTTTCGATCACGCGGACGTTCGGCGTACCGTCGTCGGGGAAGCCGTTGAACTCGTTTGCGGCTCTGTCGCTCAAAAGTGCAAACTCGCCGATCTTATCATAAAAGCCGTCTGTCTGCATTGCCCAGGGATCTTCGTTATCCCTGAAAACACAGATTTTGAATGAATCCTTCATGAGCTTTTCAACTCCGTCGACCGCGTATCTGTCGATAAGTCCCGTGTTTCTGTTGATTTCAATATGTACGAAGCCGTTGTCGAAAATTATATGAGTCTCGTTTTCCTCGGCGCTCTCGATCGGGCGTGATCGGAAAGGCTCGACCCGTAGCTCGCAGTCGAAGCGCGATATGCTCATGGGCTCAAGCTGAGCTGTGAACGCGATCTTTTTGCGCCAGTCCATGTTCAGCATACTTTCCTCTTTGATA
>JAFSXA010000192.1 GCA_017450135.1 Clostridia bacterium
GGCCGTTGCGCTGACAGTATTGGTGATACTCACGATATTTATGTGGATAAAGGCAGTCTCGGCAAGCAGGCGGCACGGTAAAGAGCGTGACGCCGAGATAGCGAGGATAGAGAAAGAGAAGGCTCTGCGTGCGGAATTCAGGCATCCTGACGAGACGACCTTTGCGCCGGAAAAGGATGATCACAGGCTGATTATCGGTATGTGCGCCCATGTTCAGATGTCGATTGAGAAGGAGCCGGATATCAACGCCGCTTTTGAGAGCCTGTCCGAGGTGCGCAGGAACGTGTACTGCCTCGGCTATGTGTTTGAGGACAGCTCAAAGAAGCTTTCGGAATTCTTCCGCTCAAACGGGGAGCCGATGCTCTCGGCTGCAAGATCTGCTGTCGATTCTGTCATCGGCGGAGAATTTGCAGAATTGTTCGACAATGAATTCGTGATGCTCGATGAGAATGACGAGACCACCTCCGTCGATAACGCAATGCTTGAGGAATGGGACGGGGAATATGCGAGACTTATGGAGGCCGAAGGCGAGGCGATCCTTGCCCTTGCCGCTGACTATATCCGCAGGAATAAAGCCGAGTTTACAGGTTGACACAAAAGAATATAATGAAAACAGGGCGCGTGATCATTTGGATCTGCACCCTGTTATGTTATTTGTTTTTCGATAAAGCGTCGGCCGCTGATTTAGATCTTTATACCGAACCAGCCGAGCACGATCCTTACAATTTTCATAAACAGGGAATCCACATGGACGGTGCATTCGGCCTTTACCTTGCCGTTGTCGGCGGAGGCGGTGATAACGGCTGTGCCGCTGCGATGTGCGGTTACGTTGCCTTCGGAGTCAACGCTGCAGACCTTCGGATTCGACGACGACCATTCAACGTCGTAGGAATAGGTGGCCTCCATGGGCTGGACGTCAGCGAAGAGCTGAGTGGTTTTGCCCCTGTTGAGAGTGATCTCTTTTTCGCTCAGGGTTATGCTTTCGGGGACGACCTTTATTGCGGGGATAACGACCTCCTGAACGTCGCCGCATATACGGCATACACGTCTTTTCAGACCGTCGGAGGTGTAGGTCGGAGTTTTTACGACTGTCCAGTCCGTCCAGTTGTGCTCTGTCTTTGCTATGTCAACACGGCTGGCAACGTCTCCGCAAAGGGCGCATTTGATGATGATATAGCCCTTGTTGTGGCAGTCGGCCTCCTTCATCTCGGTCACCAGCTTGTGCTCGGTCTTCTGGAGCGTGGTGTGGCTGATGACTTTTTCGCATCTCCGGCAAACGACGTCAACGCTGCCCTCGCTGTGGCAGGTGGGCTCGAGCCTGACCTCGTAGGTGTCATGGCCGAGGGCGGGGATGTCCGTATGGCTGAGCACGGTCTTGCAGGTCTTGCAGACGGTCTCGGTGTAGCCGGGTTCCTCGCAGCTGGGCTCGACCCTGATCTCCTCTGTGTCGTGCTGGAGCTTGGCTATGGGCTTCGTCTGGATCACTTCGCCGCACTCCGGGCATACGGTCTGCCTGCTGCCCTCTTCAAGGCAGGTGGGCTCCTTTGTGACGATCCAGTTCTCATTTTGGACGTGCGTGTGAGTCTCGCCGAGCGAGCTTGTGACTGCCGCCTGAACCTCGGTGTCTCCGTCTGCGGATTCAATATAGCATGAATCGACTGCCAGGGAGATCTCAGCCTTGGTAACGCCTGCGCCGGTGGACTTGGAATATGTATAGGTCGCAATGGACATCGGATTGCTGCAGCTGACCGTGCCCGCCACAGAGAACTTGCCGCTGTTGACGTTGAACATGTTTACCCCAAGATCAGGCTCCGGAATGGAGGCTGTGAAAGCCTTGTAATCCGGGCTGAATTCGATGGACTTGCATACGAGTCTTGCGGCGGCTGAAACCTGTGCGTCAAAGCAGAGGAAGCTTCCGCTTACAAGCTCAATATCTATCACAAGCGTCTCAGGTGTTTCGCTGACCTTTTTGATGTTGAGGGTCGGCGCGGCCGCTGTGCTTTCCGCGTTGACCGATATTTCCTCTGCGCCCAGAGCGAGAACCGGCGCCGCGAACGCGGAGAACGCCATTATCACTGCAAGCAGAGCAGAGAGTATCCCACTGTGTTTTTTCATTTTTACTACCTCCGTATAGGTTACTTATTCTATAATAATATTTTTTTGACCCCGGGTCAATGCTTTTTTAAAAAATTTTATGATCGCCTGTCCCGGTGCGTTGCGCAGTATTGCGGCGGCGCGGTATTTATCTTCGAAAAATACAAACAATAATAGAAATAATTTATCGGCGAGGGGCGGTTCAAACGGAAAAGAGAGTAATAGCGTTATTCACGGCGTTCGCGCTGGCGATGGGCTGCGTGTGCCTCAGGCTCTATGTGGTGTGCGTGCGCAGCACGGATCTCGTATCATCGCAGTCGCATTATTATAATATCGAGCTGAAGGCTGTACGGGGAGGGATTTTCGACCGCAGGGGCAGACCGCTTGCAGACGCGGATTATGACAATTACGCCGTGCTCAAGCCTGCTTCAACTGCGATCGAAGCGATTTCCGCCCTCGTGACGGGCGCGGAGCTTGAGGATATCGCCGGCAGACTTGCGCGCGGCGTACCCGTTGCCGTGAATATCGGCAAGGCGGCGCTTTCCGGGGACACCGGAGTACAGACGGTCAGGGTGTATAAGCGGTACGGTGCGCCGGGCTCGCCGGTGCATATCATCGGGTATGTCTCCGGCGAAGGAGGCGTATGCGGTATCGAAAAGGGATATGAGAAATATCTAAATACCGGTCTCAGTCTTACGGTGAAGCTTCCGGTGAACGCGGTCGGCGGAGTCATCGGAGGAGAGAGGGCGCAGGTGATCAATGAGAATGTCCCGGTACCCGGAGTCTTTCTGACAATAGATTCAGGCATACAGAGAGCTGTGGACGCGGCTCTTGACGAGTATTCGGTCGACAGGGGAGGCGCGATGGTGTTGGACGTCGGCACGGGCGCCGTTCTCGCCTGCGCTTCGAGGCCTCTGTACGACCCTTGCAACGTCGGGGCGTCCCTTGACGATCCGGGCTCCCCGTTCGTCAACAGGGCGCTCGGCGCCTATTCTGTGGGCTCAGTGTTCAAGACGGCAGTCGCCGCGGCGGCTCTGGAGGACGGGCTGGGGGATTTTGAGTGCGAGTGTGAGGGCAGCTGTGTCTGCGCCGGGACGCGTTTTCACTGCAGCGGCTCAAAGCCGCACGGCAGGGTGGATATGAAGGCCGCGCTTGAAAAGTCCTGCAATATATATTTTATCCGCCTTGCCGAAAAGCTCGGGGCGCAGAAGCTGCTCGACATGGCGGAGAAGCTCGGCTTCGGGCAGGAGATAAGGCTCTGCGCCGGCGTTACGGCAGACGCCGGTACGGTGCCGGATGAAGAGACGCTTGAAAACCCCGCTCAGCTCGCGAATTTTGCATTCGGTCAGGGCAGATTCACCGCCTGCGTGCCGCAGATAGCTCAGATGATGTGCGCCGCCGCAAACGGCGGCAGATACGTAGCTCCGTATCTTGTGGAGAGTGTGACGGACCGGGACGGGAAAATTGTTTCCTCCCACGTTCCGGCTTGGCCGACGGTAGCTTTCTCGTCCGGCACGGCGGAAAAGCTCAGACGGCTCCTGACCGCCGTGGTCGAGGAGGGCAACGCCTGCCGTGCGAAGCCCCGGGACTCCGGCGCAGCGGGGAAGACGGCGACGGCGCAGACCGGCGTTTTCGACGAAAACGGCAGGGAGATCTGCAACACATGGTTCGGCGGATTCTTCCCTGCGGATGAGCCGGAATACGTTGTGGTCGTGTTCAGGCAGGGAGGCACGTCCGGCGCCGAGGACTGCGCGCCCGTGTTCAGGAGCATAGCCGACAGGATAAATTCCGCGGTCGGAGAATAAAACAACAATTTATTGAAAAAAAGCAAAAAAATCCTTGCATTGCAGAAATAACTGTGCTATAATCTTACGGCAAAACGCACGCGAGGGTTTATATCTGCGGTGCATTCCGTCGGAATGTGCGGATAATTAAGCCGCGCGGAGGAAAAAACCAAGGAGGATTTTTTATGCCAGTAGTTTCAATGAAACAGTTACTCGAGGCCGGCGTCCACTTCGGACACCAGACCAGAAGATGGAACCCCAAGATGGCGCAGTACATCTTCACAGAAAGAAACGGTATCTACATCATCGACCTGCAGAAGACGGTCAAAAAGCTTGAAGAGGCTTATCTTTTCGTCCGTGATGTAGCCGCCAACGGCGACGAGATTCTTTTCGTCGGTACCAAGAAGCAGGCTCAGGACTCCGTCAAGGAGGAGGCCATCCGCTGTGAGATGCCCTATGTCAACGCACGTTGGCTCGGCGGTATGCTCACCAATTTCAACACTATCAAGAAGAGGATCAAGAGGCTCGAGCAGCTCAAGAGAATGGAGTCAGACGGCACTTTCGATCTGCTTCCCAAGAAGGAAGTCATTAAGCTCAGACTTGAGATCGAGAAGCTCGAAAAGTTCATGGGCGGTATCACAAACATGAGAAAGCAGCCCGCCGCCATGTTCATCGTCGATCCCCGCAAGGAGAGGATCGCCGTCTCCGAGGCTCACAAGCTCGGTATCCCGATCGTAGCGATCGTTGATACGAACTGCGATCCCGACGAGATAGATTACGTCATCCCCGGCAACGACGACGCTATCCGCGCTGTCCGTCTTATAGCCGGCGCAATGGCTGACGCTGTTATCGAGGGCCATCAGGGCGAGCAGGGCGCTGCCGAGGAGGAAGCTGAGGCTCCCGCCGGAGAAGAGGCCGCCGAATAATTCTGTGATATAACGGTCCGTGCCGCAAAGGGGCGCGGACTTGTTTCAAATCTTCAATATATTCAAGGAGGAAATTATATGGCTTTTACAGCTAAGGACGTTCAGGCTCTTCGCGAGAAGACCGGTGTAGGCATGATGGATTGTAAAAAGGCTCTTGTAGAGACGGACGGCGACATGGAAAAGGCTGTCGACATTCTGCGTGAAAAGGGTCTTGCTTCAGCGGCCAAGAAGGCGGGCAGGATCGCCGCCGAGGGCGTTGTCGTAGCATATTATGATGAGGATAAGAAGGTTGCCTCCCTCGTTGAGGTCAACTGCGAGACCGACTTTGTTGCTCAGAACAAGGATTTTGTCGCGCTCGCGAACAGGATCGCCAAGACCGTCGCGGACAAGGATCCCGCCGACGTTGACGCTCTGCTTCAGATGACTCTCTCCGATTCTGACGAGACAGTTGAATCTGCTATTCAGGAGCTTTTCCTTGCCATCCGCGAGAATATGAAGCTCCGCCGCTTTGCCCGCGTTGAGGGTACGGTTGCCACCTACATCCACGGCGGCGGCACGGTCGGCGTACTTGTAAACTTTGACACAGACCTCGCCGATAAGGACGAGTTCAAGGTAATGGGCAAGGACGTTGCCATGCAGATCGCTGCCATGAATCCCTCATATCTCAATGAGGCTTCGGTACCTGCCGAGGTCATCGAGCATGA
>JAFSXA010000193.1 GCA_017450135.1 Clostridia bacterium
AATTTTTTCACTATTCTTTGACTTTTATTCTCTGTGCCATTTGACGCCCTGAGCAGTATCCTCCAGAACTATTCCCTGTGATTTCAGCTCGTCGCGTATCTTGTCGGCCAGCGCCCAGTCCCTGTCCTTTCTCGCCTGAGTGCGCTTGGCTATCATCGCCTCGATCTCATCGTCAAGGCTCTCCTTCTTACGGTTGTATACAAGGCCGAGCACTCCGCAAAGCTCGTCGAAGATCTCCGCCGCAGCTGTGCAGGCTCCCTTATTTGCCTTTGCCGCGATAACTCCGGTATTGATATCCCTGACAAGCTCGAATACCGCCGCAAGAGCATCGGCAGTGTTGAGATCGTCATCCATTGCCGCCCTGAACTGCTCGCGGCGCTTGTCAAACAGGGCGAGCAGATCGGCGTCCGCCTCTCCCCCGGCAGCGTTTTCAAGCGCAAAATCGAGGCTGTCGCGGCAGTTGTAGAGCCGCGAGAGGGAGGCCTTGCACTGCTCGATAATATCCGTGCTGTAATTTACGGGGCTTCTGTATTGCGACGCTATCATCAGATAACGTATCGGCTCGTAGCCGTACTTTTCCGCCACGTCACGGACAGTAAAGAAGTTGCCGAGGGATTTTGACATCTTGACGTTGTCGACGTTGATATATCCGTTGTGCATCCAGTAGTGTGCAAACGGAACACCGTTGCAGCACTCGCTCTGGGCAATCTCATTCTCATGGTGCGGGAAGATCAGATCCTGGCCGCCGCAGTGGATATCTATCGTCTCGCCGAGATAGCGCCTGACCATGGCGGAGCACTCGATATGCCAGCCGGGCCTGCCGTGACCCCACGGCGAATCCCAGTACGGCTCGCCGGGCTTTGCGCTCTTCCAGAGGGCAAAGTCCATAGGCTCCCGTTTAACCTCTCCGACCATTATCCTCGCGCCTGCCTCGAGCTCCTCGAGCGGCTGATGCGAAAGCTTGCCGTAGCTGCCGAATTTTGAGGGGCTGAAATATACGTCGCCGTCGACCTCATAGGCGTAGCCCTTTTCGATCAGGGAGGAAACTATGTCTATTATCTCGCCTATATTTTCGGTCGCCCTGGGATGGGCGGTCGCCCTGCGGATGTTCATGCCCTCAACGTCCTTAAGGTATTCCTCAATATATTTTTCGCTGACCTGCTTATAGGTGAGGCCCTCCTCGTTTGCACGGCGGATGATCTTATCGTCAATATCCGTAAAATTCTGAACAAAGTTGACCTCATAGCCGATATACTCAAGATAACGGCGCAAAACGTCAAATACGCACAGCGGTCTCGCGTTGCCTATATGGATAAAGTTATACACCGTAGGGCCGCAGGCGTAAATCTTGACCTTGCCGTCCTCGATGGTTTTCAGTTCCTCCTTCTGACGTGTCATGGTGTTGAAAATTTTCATTGCTTTTCTACCTCCGTGGTTTTTTTCAGCTTATCTATCTCGCGCTGCAATCTGATAAGTTCATGCGATATCGGATCCGGAATGTGTATCTGATCGAGATCCTGGGTCCTTTTTCCGTTTCGCCTGACTATACGTGCGGGTATGCCCACAGCAGTCGAATTCGGCGGTATCGTCTTTATCACGACCGCACCGGCGGCTATTTTTGAATTGTCGCCTACGCTCACGGGGCCGAGCACCTTGGCTCCGGCTCCTATCATCACGTTGTTCCCGATGGTAGGGTGCCTTTTGCCGCACTCCTTTCCCGTGCCGCCCAGAGTCGCGCCCTGATACATGGTAACGTCATCACCTATGACCGTAGTCTCGCCTATAACTATTCCCGTGCCGTGGTCTATAAAGAACCTGCGCCCGATCTGAGCTCCGGGATGGATCTCAATACCCGTGCGTCTGACGCACCACTGCGAGATCAGACGGGCTATAAGGAACATCCTGCGGCGATAAAACCAGTTGGCCCTGCGATGGCTCCTTATCGCCTTAAAGCCCGGATAAAGGAAATATACCTCGGCGGCTGATTTGGCTGCCGGATCCCTGTCCATTATGCAGGCGATATCCTCTTTTAATCTCTCAAACATTTATATATTCACCTTCCGAATAAATAAGCCTCCGTCATCCGTATAACAGATGACGGAGGCGGTATACCGCGGTTCCACTCCGACTTATAACTCAGCGGCGGCTATGAACTGCCCTGCCGATAACGGCGGCTGCCGCACAGCGATACTCGTGACCTTTCCCGCTGCGTGCTGACGGGCGCACTTCATACTGACCCGCGCGGGGAGCTCTCACCGACCGCTCCTTCTCTGACACGCGGAGAGAGTACTACTCCTCCCGGTAAACGCATTTGCTGACTAATTATAATACATATTTTTTAATAATGCAAGTATTTTTAAAAATTGGATGAATTCCATCCCCACATTTCAACTTCCTCATACTTGACGTACACGTTTTGAGGGTCGATGCCGAGGCTCTCGCTCATAAGGCTGCACAGCTTTCCTGTCAGCTTGCTTGACTGTGAATAGTCTATTTTGCCGTAAACCTGTACCATGATAAAGGCAACGGGAGCGTCATTGTTCCCCTTGAACCACAGCCGGCAGTTATCCTCAAAGGACAGCATGAGCCAGTTCTCACTCTTGCCTGAGAGAGTCTCGATAGCCTTGCCAAAGGCCGCCTTGAGCTCAAGCTCCTTCTCGGCGGAAATCTCAATATTGGTTTTTGTTAAAATCATCGGCATAAAAAATCCTCCGTTACTATATATTACTCGGCAGCCCTAAGAGCGTTACCGACAGCTTATTCTATCACACCGCGCCGCTGTTTTCAAGACGGCGGCAAGCTATCGCGGTCAAATTCGACCCTGTTAGACTGCGCTTTGCCGAAAATCGTCAAAATTAATGGGTTAAATCGCTTATTTCTCTTGAATTTTATTTTTAGTTATGATATTATGGGTTCAATCTATTTTTATAATTGAGTGGAGATAAAATGGAAAAGAAAAAAGAAGAAAGAAC
>JAFSXA010000194.1 GCA_017450135.1 Clostridia bacterium
GCCGTCCTCGCTGATGCCCGCCTCGCTGAGTGCGGCTCTGATATCCTCCTCATGAGCGCCGTCGAACACGGGGGTCATGACCTTCCAGCCGAGGTGCTTGGCCGCAAAGCCGAGGTTGACCTCAAGCACCTGACCTATATTCATTCGGGAAGGAACGCCCAACGGGTTCAAAACTATATCCAGCGGAGTACCGTCGTCAAGGAACGGCATATCCTCCTGCGGGAGTATGCGCGATACAACGCCCTTGTTGCCGTGGCGGCCCGCCATCTTATCGCCGACGGAGAGCTTGCGCTTCTGGGCTATATAACAGCGGACGACCTTGTTGACGCCGGGGCTGAGCTCGTCGCTGTTCTCTCTTGTGAAAACTTCAATATTGACTACTATACCGTATTCGCCGTGGGGCACGCGCAGGGAGGTGTCCCTGACCTCCTTGGCCTTTTCGCCGAAGATGGCGCGCAGGAGCCTCTCCTCCGGGGTCAGCTCCGTCTCGCCCTTGGGCGTTACCTTGCCGACGAGGATGTCGCCGGAGCGCACCTCGGCGCCTATGCGGATGATGCCTCTCTCGTCAAGATCCTTGAGCGCGTCGTCGCCGACGTTCGGTATATCTCTTGTGATCTCCTCCGGGCCGAGCTTGGTGTCTCTCGCCTCGGTCTCGTGTTCCTCAATATGGATCGACGTGTAGACGTCGTCCCTGACTAATTTCTCATTGATGAGGACAGCGTCCTCGTAGTTGTAGCCCTCCCAGGTCATGAAGCCGATGAGGGCGTTCTTGCCCAGGGAGATCTCGCCGTGATCCGTCGCAGGGCCGTCGGCGATGACGTCGTCCGCCTCTACCCTCTGTCCGATATCGACTATCGGCTTCTGGTTTATGCAGGTGCCCTGATTGGAGCGCATGAATTTGGTGAGGTTGTATCTGTCCACCTTGCCGTCCTCGTCCGCCTGGACCTCAATATAATCGGCGTTGACGTGGATGACGGTGCCGGATCTTCTGCAGAGCATTACGGTGCCGGAGTCGACAGCCGCCTTGTACTCAATGCCTGTGCCGACTATCGGGGAATCCGTCTTGAGCAGCGGAACCGCCTGCCTCTGCATGTTGGAGCCCATCAGGGCGCGGTTCGCGTCGTCGTTCTCAAGGAAGGGTATCATCGCCGTGGCGACGGAAACAAGCATCTTGGGCGAAACGTCCATGAAGCTGACCCTTGAGTTGTTTATCTCGTGGAACTCGTCGCGGTAGCGGGCCATGACCTTGGTATTTATGAAGCGGTTGTCCTCGTCAAGGGGCTCGTTTGCCTGGGCGACGATGAACTCATCCTCCTGATCCGCCGTCATGTAGACGACCTCGTCAAGCACCTTGCCGTCGACTACGCGTCTGTACGGCGCTTCGATAAAACCGTATTTGTTGATCCTCGCGAAGGTGGCGAGGTAGGAGATAAGTCCTATGTTCGGGCCTTCGGGGGTCTCTATAGGGCACATACGGCCGTAATGGCGGTAGTGAACGTCACGGACCTCGAAACCGGCGCGGTCACGCGAAAGGCCTCCGGGGCCGAGGGCGGACAGACGGCGCTTGTGAGTGAGCTCGGCAAGCGGATTCGTCTGATCCATGAACTGTGACAGAGGCGAGGAGCCGAAGAACTCCTTGATGGCCATGAGAACGGGACGTATGTTGATAAGCGACTGAGGCGTTATCTTTTCGTCGTCCTCCTGAGCCTGGAGAGTCATCCTCTCGCGCACTACCCTCTCCATCCTGGCGAGACCTATGCGGAACTGGTTCTGAAGCAGCTCGCCGACGGAGCGGATACGCCTGTTGCCCAAGTGGTCGATATCGTCTGTCTTGCCTATGCCGAAGGCTATGGAGTTGATATAGTTTACGGATGAGTAGATGTCATCTATCGTGATATGCTTTGGGATCAGATCGTCGCAGCGAAGACGGATCGTCTCAAGCAGTGTTTCGTCGTCGGAGGCGGAATTGAGTATCTCGGTCAGCACGCTGAAGGAAACCTTCTCATTGATGCCGGCGGCCTCAAGCTGAGCCTCGGTGAACTGAGGCACATAGGGGCCGATATCGACCATGCCGTTGGATATGACCTTGATCTCCTTGTCGTCGGCGACCTTGACGAATACCTCCCTGACTCCCGCCTGCTCAATCTCGAAGGCCTTTTCCTTTGTAACGGTCTCGCCGGCCTCGGCGAGGAGCTCTCCGGTCAGCGGCGCTATTGCGGGCTGTGAGAGCACAGCGCCCACGATCCTGTCGTGCAGGGAGAGCTTCTTATTATACTTGTATCTGCCCACACGGGAGATATCATAGTGGTAGGGGTCAAAGAACAGACTGTCGATGTGGCTCTGCGCCGTTTCGAGAGTTGCCGGCTCGCCGGGACGAAGCCTCTTGAATATCTCCATGAGCGCCTCTTCGGTGTTGCGGGTCTCATCTCTTTCGAGGGTGGCCTCAAGCTTGGGATCGTAGCCGAAATACTCGCGGATCTCCGCGTTAGAGCTGAGTCCGAGCGCTCTGATAAACGTTGTGATAAAGATTTTTCTGTTTTTATCTATTCTTACGTAGAAAACATCGTTGACGTCGGTCTCGTATTCGAGCCATGCGCCTCTGTTGGGAATGACGGTATTGGTGTACAGCTCTTTACCGGTTTTGTCGTGGGACATATCGTAGTAGACGCCGGGCGAACGGACGAGCTGGGATACGATGGCGCGCTCCGCACCGTTGATTATAAACGTACCGCTCTCCGTCATTATCGGGAAATCGCCCATATACACTTCGCTTTCCTTGACGATGCCGGAATCCTTGTTGATAAGGCGGGCCGTCACACGCATAGGCGCCTGATAGGTAGCGTCGCGCTCCTTGCACTCCCTTACGGAATACTTGGGCTTATCCTCCAGACGGTAGTCGACGAATTTGAGCACCCAGTTGCCGGTGTAATCGGTGATGTCCGCGATGTCGCGGAAAACCTCCTTCAAGCCGTAGTCCAAAAACCACTTGTAAGAGTTCTTCTGAACCTCGATGAGATTGGGCATATCCATGACTTCTTTGATCTTGCCGAAACTCATTCGGGTCCTGCTGCCCCTTGATACGGGAGAAACGTTCACCATTAAATAACCACTCCGTTCTTTTTGTTTTCATCCGTGTCGTTTGAATAGAAATGGGTTCGATGTGCGCAAAGCCTTGCGTCGATCTTCCGCCGCCCCGGAGGACTCCCCGCTGCAGGATCCCCGGCAGGCATTTTGTCGAAAAACGGCGGCTTTTTGGGCATATTGACCCTTAGTCAAAAACACCAATGCACATATAAAGCCATTATAAGTGTTTTAGCATTATAATACAATGCCCGCAAGAAGTCAAGACTTAAATCGATAATTTTTCAATTATTTTCAAAAAAATGTTCTCCGCGTTTAACGGAGAACAAATTTGTTTTATTAACTTATTCAGATAGGAAAGCTGCCAGCGGTCCGGAGTCGAGGCCGTCGTAACGTAGGATGAATTTTCCGAAATCCTCCGCAAGCTTTTTCACGCCGCCCTCCGAGTTGCTCTCAAGGTTGAAGGGCATGACCGGGTCGTGGACGCTGAGTCTGAGGAGCATCCAGCCGTCGCCGTGAGCCTTGTCTGCGGAGATACGCATACCCTCGCGGTTGTCGTCCGCCACGGTGAAGCCCTCTCTGCCGGTATAATACTCCTCAAGCTCGCGGATCACCCTCTCGCCGTAGTCGCGGAAGCTCTCCTCCTTTATGCCGAAGCGCAGCTCCTTAGCCTCGGCAGGCTCTTTGAGCGTAGAGAGGATATTGCCGATGGCATTTTTGCCCTTATCGCGGGCAAGGAGTATGACGATCCTGGTCATAAGATAGGCTCCGTCGTCGAGATAGTAGTTCTCTTTGAACGCGGCGTGGCCGGAGGTCTCCATGGCGAGCGGACAGAATACTCCGCTGTTGTTGAGCTCTATCTGCTTGTTTATGACGTTCCTGTATCCCCTCTTGTATCTGTAGTGCTTCGCGCCCAGGGACTCTATATACTCCTTGAGTCCGTCCGAGGTGACGGAATCGGTGACTATAACACCGCCGGTCTTTCCCTCCATGGCGATATACGACGCGAGCGCAACGAGCCTGTTGCGGTTGATCTCCTCGCCGTCGGAATCGACACAGCCGGCTCTGTCCACGTCGGTGTCGAAGATGATGCCGAGATCGGCTGAGCTTCTGACCGTGGCGGCGGACACGGAGTCCATGGCCTCGGCGTTCTCCGGGTTGGGGATATGATTCGGGAATCTGCCGTCCGGCTCGAGGAACTGACTGCCGGAGATATCGGCACCGAGGGGCTTGAGCACCTTCTCGGCGTAAAAGCCGCCCACACCGTTGCCGGCGTCCACAATGATCTTAAGTCCGGCAAGAGGGTGGTCGACGTCCCCGGCATTGACTCCGCTCTTTATCATCTCGCGCAGGCGCGCCGAATAGCTCTCCATATAATCAATACAGCTTACAAGCGACGGCTCCTCCTCCGCCCGGCCGTCCATAGCTTCGGCGGCCTCGAGGATATCCGAGATATCCCCGGAATCAAGTCCGCCGCCGGGGGTGAAGAATTTAAGTCCGTTCCTCTCCCACGGGTGGTGGCTCGCCGTTATCTGCACGGCTCCGTCGCATTTAAGATCCAGCGTCGACATGAACATAGCCGGGGTGGACGCCATGCCGCAGTCGATCACCCTCGCTCCGCAGGCGGTGAGCGCACGTCTGCAGGCGGAGGCTATCCTCGGCCCGGAGAGCCTTGAATCCCGGCCGAGCGAGACGGAAAGCCCGCTCTGCTCCCTGCCGGTACGGCTTGCAAGCCACGCGGTGAACGCGCGTATTATCTTAACAATCACCTCGTCGCTGAGGTACAGCTTTTCGGAGGAATACTCCTGAGCGGCGTAGCCTCTGATATCGGTCCCGCTCTTTAAATCCTTCAGGCTCATAACATCGTCCTTTCATCAGCCGCCGATTTAAGGAAAAGATACATCGGCGCAAATTTTTTATATATGGGCTTCAGCTCCTCGGGCAGAGCCTCGTTTTCAAGCGCCTTGAAATCCGTGCTCCGCCTGTAAAAGCCGAAGCTTTTCAGGTTGTAATATGCCGCGAGCTCCGGCGAAGGATCGCCGGGCTTGGGCTTTTTGTAGGATTCACCGAAGAGGCCTGCTCCGGCAGATTCGGCAGACCTGACCGCCTTGAGAAAGGTCTCCGGCTCCTCGATAAGGCGCCTGCGGTAGATCTCCATGTATCGCGCGTCGGCATAGTAGAGACCCACGCCGCAGCCCCAGCTGTCCTGATTCACCTCAAACCACATACAGGGATAGTTCAGCCATTCATGCTTGTTGCGCATGAACATTATCCAAAGATGGTCGCGGTACAGGGATTTGTCCCTGGTGTATCTGTTGTCGCGCCTGAGGCGTGAGACCATGCGGACTGGATCTGTGACCATCATATCGTCGACCTCGAGCATCTGGCCGGAGAGAGCCGCGGCTATCTGCCGCATCGGGACGGTGAAGCCGTCCTTGAGCTCCTGCTTGTGCTCCTCGTAAAAGGTCTTGCTGTTCTCAAACCGGTTGAGTGCGGCAAGGTAGAGAGTATCAGCGGTTATTCCGTCGTAGACCATACTAAATCAGTCCTCCCGAAAGCATCTCCTGAGCCGCGAGCATAACGCCGGCCTTCGCGCTGTGGAAGTTGAGTCCCCCCTGCATCCATGCCGCATACGGCTCCCTGAGCGGAGCGTCGGCTGAGAGCTCGATCGAAGCTCCGCAGGTGAAGGCTCCCGCCGCCATGATGACCTTGCTGTCATACCCGGGCATATCCCAGGGCTCGGGAACTACGAAGGAATCTATGGGCGCGCCCTTCTGCATTCCGCGGCAGAAGGCGATGAGATTTTCCTCATTGCGCAGCAGGACGCTCTGAACTATATCGTATCTCGGATCCGTGCTCCGGGGTTCGGCGTCGAAGCCGAGCTCCTCGAACAGGGCCGCAGTGAACATGGCTGTCTTAAGAGCTTCACCGACGACGTGCGGCGCGGAGAAGATGCCCATGAAAAGCTCCCTCGTCATACCGAGGGTGGCTCCGACCTCCCTGCCGAGACCGGGAGTGGTCATACGGTAGGATATCTTTTCGATAAGATCCGCCCGTCCTGCGATGTAGCCGCCCGTCCTCGCTATTCCTCCGCCTGCGTTCTTGATAAGAGAACCGGCTATGATATCCGCGCCGTACTCCGTGGGTTCGACAGTCTGTGTAAACTCACCGTAGCAGTTGTCGACCATCACGTCCGCGTCTGAGCAGGCTCTGACGACGTCGATTATCTCCTTAATCGCCTCGCACGAGAGACTCGGTCTGAGCGAATAACCCCTTGAACGCTGAATGTAGACGAGCTTTACCTTTTCGCCGCGCAGAGCCTCCCCTATCGCATCAAGATCGGGTTTTCCGTCCTTGAGCCCGACCTGCCTGTATTTCACACCGAGATCCGCCAGCGAGCCGTCACCCTTGCCGTCGATGCCGATGACGGAATGTATCGTGTCATACGGGGTGCCGGTCACGCACAGCATAACGTCGCCCGGCCTGAGCATACCGTAGAGGGCAACGGCGAGGGTGTGGGTGCCGCAGGTGAAATTGTGGCGGACGAGGGCGTCCTCCGCCCCGACGGCGTCGGCGAACACCCTGTCAAGAATATCGCGTCCCCTGTCGCCGTAGCCGTAGCCGGTGCTCCCGGCAAACATACTCTCGCTGACCTTGTTCTTAATAAAAGCGGCGAGCATCTTCTGCTGGTTATATTCTGTGATCTCCTCCGTTGCGGCAAAGCGCGGCTCTATCCTTTTGAGCGCCCTGTCTGCGGCGTCCGAGATCTTTTTGTCAAATTCAAATATTTCCTGTTTCATTTGCGGTGACGCTCCATTCGTTAACTACCTCAAATCCGAGGCCTTTGTAAAAACCGGTTATCGAGTCCGCCCTGCACAGCAGCTCCGTCCGTTTACCGCGGGCAAGCCCCTGAGCCGCAAGACGGGTCACAAGTCCGCCGGCGAGGCCCCTGCCTCTGAATTCGGGAAGAGTTGCGACTCCGCCGAGAAGCACAGCGGTCTCCGTCTCAAACAGAGACATGGCGCAGGAGGCGTTCCTCCCCTCGCAGACGGCGAGCAGAGCCTCGGTACAGCCCGCCCTCAGGCGCATTGTGTAATCGGAGAGCCACGGGAGATAACCGCCCTCTCCGACAAGACCCGCCGCACAGATTATATCATATATTTCCTTAGGTTCAAAGCTGTTTTTA
Source organism: Clostridia bacterium (assembly GCA_017450135.1). GTDB lineage: Bacteria > Bacillota > Clostridia > Oscillospirales > Acutalibacteraceae > CAG-488. The sequence continues at coordinate 7,268 of JAFSXA010000194.1, forward strand.
AGCTGCAAGCGAGCACTGGTTTCTCTGAGACGGACGGCTCTTACTACATTTCCGTGCGCCGAAGGGGCAAAGCCGAGCTTTTCGAGCGCTCGGCTTTCGCACTGCAGGGTCGAAAAGCCTGTCAATCTCAGAAAATATGCAAGCTCGTCAAAATCGGCTTCATCGCCCGCGCAGAGTGTGGCGTCGCCGTCGATCCTGCCGATCACCGCTGTGAGCTTCTCCCCGCGGTACTGCACCCAAAACTTCGCAAAATCATAGCCGTCGCCGTAGCAGCCAAGATAGGCCGCGATCCTTGTGCCGAACACGTCGCGCCTGCAGAACGCGGCAGCCGCACTGCCGTCACCTGATATCGATCTTATCATATGCCAGATCCTCGGCGAGCAGAGCAACGAGCCTCGCGCTCGCGGTGACGTCGTCCGTTTTCAGAACGCAGGACGGAGAATGGAGGTATCTGCATGGTACGGAAACAGCGACAGTTCCCACTCCCCCTGCGGTTTTATGGATGGCTCCGGCATTGTTGCCGCCGCTGACGGCAGACTTGACCTGAGCCTTGATACCGTTCCGGCGCGCAAGCTCGAGAGCGCGCTCAAAGAGCCTTGCCGGATAGACCGTCCTCTTATCCATAAAGGAGATAACGGCCCCGTCGCCGAGCCTGCATATCGTTTTATTCGCGGGCACGCCTGCGACGTCCGCCGCCGTGGTGGTTTCTACAACTATTGCGCGGTCGGGTCTTACCCTGTAAGCGGCCGTGCCCGCCATGCCGAGGCCTACCTCCTCGCCTGCAGAGAAGCAGAAATACATATCGCACGGAAGCTCGCTGTTTATCATATCTATCAGTATCGCGCAGCCGGCTCTGTCGTCCAGCGCCTTGCCTTTTACAAAGCCGTCGCCGAATTCCGTGAACTCCGAATCGAAGCAGGCGAAGTCACCGGGCTTCACCAGCCGGAGGGCGTCCTTCCTGTTCTCGGCTCCGATATCTATATACATATCCTCGGGGACGGTCAGCTTTTCCGACTGAGGCACAAGGTGTACAGGCTTGACTCCGATTGCTCCGGGAATCCTCTGAACACCGACTGACACGGGCTTGCCGTACATCACATGGGGGCTTACGCCGCCCACACGCTCAAAGGAGAGTGTCCCGTCGTCCCTGACGGCGGTGATGATCATGCCGACCTCATCCATGTGCGCGTCGAGCATGACCTTCATCGGAGGCGTTTGTGCTCCGCGTCTGAATACGATCAGGTTGCCGGAGGGGTCGACCTCCATGGAATCGGCGCTGTCCCTGACCTTATCGATTATATATTCTCTGACCTCATCCTCTCTGCCGGATATTCCGTTGAGAAGGGAGAGCTCCCTTAAAGCTTCAAGCATCATCCCCACCTCCGTTTACATACGCCGCTATAAGCTTTGCGCTGTTTTCGATATCGTCGAGCGATACTATCTCGACCGCTGTGTGCATATTCCTCTGCGGAACAGAGATCAGCGCCGTCTTGACTCCTCCCCTTGATACGGCGATATGATCGGCGTCCGTGCCCGTACCGGCGCCCATGATCTCGGTACGGTAGGGTATGCCCTCCCTCTCAGCCGCCGCAACGAGGCGGCTGCTCATATCATAGTCAAGAACCGGGGAAAAGCCTATCATCGGCCCCTTGCCGAGCTCACCGCATTTTTCCGCAGGTACGCCGGGAGCGGCGGCAAAGCTCACGTCCACGCTGATGCACTCATCCGCGTCGATGTTGAAAGCTCCCGTAACCGCGCCGCTGCCGCCGGTCTCCTCCTGACCGGAGAAAAGAAGAGTCAGAGAGGGATGATCCTCCCTTTGCAGGATCATACCGGCGGCAAGGATTATCACCGCACAGCCCGCTCTGTCGTCGAGGGCGGGAGAAAGCACCCTGCCGTTGAGCAGCTCGGCGCCGCGTGAGATGAAGGTTATCCTGTCCCCGGGCGATATCAACTTTTCCGCCTCGCTGCGGCTCATTCCGGTATCTACAAGGAGCTCTTCAAAATCGGGAGCCTTGCTTGAGCTGCCCTTCCAATTCGGATAGGGCGGCACGGAGGTGACAACGCCGCAGACCGGCCTCCTGCCCCAGACCGTCACTCCCTGGGCGGTGAGCACTCTTGCGTCCGCTCCGCCGCATTTTACAACGCGCAGAAAACCGCCGTCCTCAACTGACGTTACCATAAGACCTATCCGGTCTGCGTGAGCCTCGAGCAGTACCGTCCTCCCGTTCCCCGGCGCTTTTCCGACGAGGTTCCCGAAGCGGTCAGTGCAGGTATCGCAGAACGGAGAGATATACTCTTCTATCTTTTTCAGCACGACTCCCTCGTTCCCCGGAGTCCCTCCGGCGGCGGCGAGGTCAAGCACCATCCTTTTTAAATCAAGCATACTGTCAGCTCCTTTTCAGGATATAGTTAATTCATTTATGTACTGTATTACAGATAATTATACATTCATTCAACAAAATGTGCAATAATATTTGATTTTCTTTTTTTATTGGTTTATAATAGCCTTACACGATGATAAAAGCTACGGAGGTTTTAACATGGATGACAACGACCGCAAGTATCAGGTGATCGATCCCGAGAGCGAAGAATACAAGCTCACCGACAAGGATCTGAAAAAAGAGAAGAAGAAAAGAAGAAAGGTCAGCGCAGGAGCAAAAGTGCTGATAGCCGTCCTGATAGTGCTGATAATCATCTTCGGCTCCGGTGCCTTCCTTATCAACAGCTATTTGAGCAAGCTCAACTACGGCGATTCCAAGGGCACCGTGAACCCCTCGCTCGATAAGGAGGAGGAGATAAGCTTTGAGGCGGAAGAGGACATCTCAAAGCAGGAGGCCGCTGACGTCGAGATCAAGAAAAACCTCGACGACAACATCATGTGGTACGACGAAAAAGTCATCAACATTCTGCTTGTCGGCGTCGACTACGGCGACGATGAAAAGGTAATGTTCGAGGGCGCGTACCTGCCGCGTTCCGACTCCATGACACTCATTTCGCTGAATCTGGAAAAGAACATCATCAACATGGTTTCCCTCTCCCGTGCGGTCTACGTTGCGATACCCGGCCACGGCAACAAGAGGCTAAACACCGCCCACGCCTACGGCGGTTCGGAGCTGCTTGTCGAAACCATTCAGAACAACTATAAAATAAGAATCGACAAATATGTTACCGTCGACATATCCGGCTTCGCAGAGATAGTCGACATCCTCGGCGGCGTCACGGTCGAAATGAGCGCCAAAGAGGCGGAGGCAATACTGTCAACGAGCAAAGAGGGCAGCTATCATCTTAACGGCGCTCAGGCTGTAATGTTCACAAGATTGCGCTCCATCGACTCCGACCGTATGCGTACCGGCCGTCAGAGAAAGGTGCTCAATGCCATCGCGGCCAAGCTCAGACGCTCCTCGGTATCCACAATGGTGAACCTGCTCGATGAGATCCTGCCGCTTGTCACCACCAATTTCTCTAAAACCGAGCTGATCGGCCAGGCCGCCAATGCGAGGAAATACCTCGGCATGACGATCAATCAGGATATCATTCCTCACAACGCAACAGCCCTTACCATGAGAGACGGCAAGGAGGTTCTGATCCTTAACTGGGCAGAAACCAAGTCGTACGTCCACAACCTTCTGTACCCGGACATGACACCTCAGTCCGCCGAGGATGCAGGAGAATAACAGGTAACCTCTGAAAAAGATAACAGGATGCGGAAATATGCTTTTCTGCATCCTGTGTTTTATTATTATGTTTTATAAGGCGGTGCCGTGTCTTGTATCAATATAGCTTTATTCCTCCGAAGGATCTGATAGACAGAACGTGGCACGCGCCAATACCGAACACTCCCTCGAGCCTCTCGATGAAGCCGGCGAGCAGGTCGTTCGGCACAAAGGCCTGCACCGTGCCTGCAAAGCCTCCGCCGTGGACCCGCCAGGCTCCCCTGCCCCTGAGCTCCTCCTCGCAGAGTGCCAGAGCTACAGCCACACCCTGCAACTGCGGGTTTTTGCATGAATACACATTCTGATTGAGCATGAAGGAGGAACGGCCGCTCTCGATCACGAGGTTCTTGAACTCCTCAAAATCCCCCTGTGAAAGGGCGACGGCCTGAGCCTCGGCACGTCTGTTTTCATTGTAAAAATGTATGGCTCTGAGCACGGCTCTGTCTCCGCATTTTTTGCGGACAAGCGGAATATTTGCCATAAACTCGCTCTGCTCGACGTCGCGAAGCACGCTCTTGCCGAACACGGCGGCGGCGCTCTCCATCTCGCCCCTGATGGCGGCGTAATCCTCAGTCAGACCGGCGTGGCTTCCGCCTGTGTCGATAATGCACAGCGCGTGGCCGCAGGAGGCAAAATCAAAATCCACCTTATTTATGACCGGCTCAGACGGGATTTTGAAATCTATGGATATAAAGTTGCCCACGGCGCTCGCCGTCTGATCCATAAGGCCGCACGGCTTGCCGA
>JAFSXA010000195.1 GCA_017450135.1 Clostridia bacterium
CGAAGCTTGCCGCTGAGATCGTATCTGTCGTAGTAGAGCAGATCGTCGGGATTGGAGATATACGGGGCGAGCCGTCCGCGTGTGATCCTTTCGCCGTTGAGATACAGCTCGTAAAAGCCCAGTCCGCAGATGAGCAGCTCCGCCTGATCCGGCTCAAAGTCCAGCTCAAAGCTTTTTCGCAGATACGGGGCCGGGACATAGTGGTTGAAGTCGCTGTGATCCTTGCCGGCTGAGATGAATTTTTTACTGTAATACATTTTATCCTCCGAATAAACAACCGCGTCACACCGCTCCGCAAATGTATGGAGCGAATGACGCGGTAAAATTTTTATTAATAAGCCTTGCCCCAGTAGAGCATATGCTTTGCAGGCTTTCCGCAGCAGACGCATTTATCGGAGACCTGCTCCTGTTCAAAGGGGATGCACCGGGACGTGATCCCTGCCGTCTCCTTGAGCTGATCCTCGCATTTTCTGTCGCCGCACCACATTGCCTTGATGAAGCCGGGCTTGTTGTCGGCAATATCCTTCAGCTCTTCAAAATCCCTCGCCGTGAAGGTCATCTCCGCTCTGCGGTCGACAGCCTTCTGATACAGGCCGTCATGTACAGCCTGCATGAGCTCGGGGATCTTTTCTTCAAGCTCGCCGAGAGGGACGAAAACTTTCTCGCCGTTATCGCGCCTGACTATGACGCACTGATCCTTTTCGATATCCTTGGGGCCTATTTCAAGGCGGAGGGGAACGCCCTTCATCTCATACTCGGCGAATTTCCAGCCGGGGCTGTTGTCGCTGCTGTCAAGCTTGACCCTGAATTTTTCGGAGAGCTTTGCGCGAAGCTCTTCCGCCTTCTCATTCACTCCGCCCTTGTGCGCGGCAATGGGGACGATAACTATCTGTATCGGAGCGACAGCCGGAGGCAGTACAAGGCCGTTGTCGTCGCCGTGGGTCATTATGATGGCGCCGATGATCCTTGTGGACATACCCCACGAGGTCTGGAACGGGAAGTGCTGGAGGTTGTCCTTGCCGCTGAACTGAATATCGAAGGCCTTTGCGAAGCCGTCGCCGAAATAGTGCGAGGTGCCGCTCTGCAGAGCCTTGCCGTCGTGCATCAGAGCCTCGATAGTGTAGGTGTCCTCAGCGCCGGCAAAACGCTCCTTTTCGGTCTTGACGCCCTTTATGACGGGGATGGCGAGGTATTTTTCGCAGAAATCGGCGTAAACGTTGAGCATACGTATGGTCTCTTCGCGCGCCTCCTCGGAGGTTGCGTGTATGGTGTGGCCCTCCTGCCAGAGGAATTCCCTCGAGCGCAGGAACGGACGGGTGGTCTTTTCCCAGCGGACAACGCTGACCCACTGATTATAGAGCTTCGGCAGATCCCTGTACGAATGGACTATGTTGGCGTAATGTTCGCAGAAAAGAGTCTCGGACGTCGGTCTGACGCAGAGCCTTTCCTCTAACTTTTCGCTGCCGCCGTGCTCCACCCATGCGACCTCGGGCGCGAAGCCCTCAACGTGATCCTTCTCCTTGTTGAGCAGGCTCTCCGTGATGAACATGGGCATACATACGTTCTCATGTCCGGTTGCCTTGAACTTGGAGTTGAGTATCTGCTGGATATTCTCCCATATGGCGAAGCCGTAGGGACGGATAACCATGCATCCCTTGACGCTGGTATATTCGATAAGCTCCGCTTTTTTGACGACGTCGGTATACCATTTTGCGAAATCCTCATCCATTGATGTGATCTCTTCGACCATCTTCTTCTGCTGTGCCATTTTTCTCCGCCTTTCGGTTTCAACCTGATTATTTATGATCCTCGATATATTTGACCATATCGTTTACTGTCGTTACGTCCTCAAGGGCCTCGTCGGGAACCTCGATCTCAAATGTATCCTCGACGCTCATAACGATATCTACTATGTCGAGGCTGTCCGCCCCGAGATCGTCTACGATATTGGTATCGGGGGTTATGTCATCCTCTGCGATCTCAAGCTGATCGGCTATGATGTGCTGTAATTCTTCAAAAACTGACATTTATAAGTCTCCTTACAGTGTTTTTTTCGGTTAGTAATGCTTACTAAAAGATATTAGTAATAATTTCTGCTTTTGTCAATAGATTTTGCAAGAATTCTTTCCGATTTTTTGCTCCGGCCGGAAGATTATAAGCTTATAATGTATGTCAAGGTATGTTATGAATAATCAAAAGGTGTAAAGTAATTTACTTTACGTAAAGGGTTTTCGCTTGACATTGTTGAAAAATCGGTGGAAAATGTGGAAAATCCAACGCAGTTTATGCGTTTCTGCCCCTGTTTGGTGGAAAAATCAGTAAAGTATGAAACCTTTACGGTTGAAAACCGACTGCCTCACGGCCGCCGTTTATCCTTTGTATATTCAATGAATAATGAATATATGCCTGCGGCTCGACGGATTCAGGCGCTCTCTGCGGAGTCGAGCACCTTTTTTACGAGAAGCTCAAGATCCTGAAGCGAAGACAGGTTCCCGATATCCCTGCGCAGCGCAGCGGCGCCCCTGATGCCCTTGATGTACCAGGAGGCGTGCTTGCGCGCCTCGCGCATACCGACGTATTCGCCCTTGAGGGCGCACAGAGCCTTTATATGCTCTGCCATCACGCTCATACGCTCCTCTATGCCCGGAGGCGGTATAAGCTCGCCGTTTTCGAGATACGCGTTTATCTGCCGGAATATCCACGGATTCCCCATTGCACCCCTGCCGACGGCGAGGAACTCACAGCCGGTTTGCTCAAGCAGCTCTTTCGCTCCCTGCGCGTCGAAAACGTCGCCGTTTGCGATGACGGGAATGCTCACCGCCGCGCGGACCCTTGCGATCTCCCCGGTGTTGATGCCCGGGGCGTACATCTGATCGCGCGTCCTGCCGTGGACGGTTATTGCCGAGGCGCCGGCGTCCTCTGCGATCCTTGCTATCTCAACGGCGTTGACTGAGCTCTTGTCCCAGCCCGTCCGCATCTTTACCGTCACGGGCACTGGGGACGCTTTGACCACGCTCTCTATTATCTCACGGGCAAGCCCGGGATCCTTCATCAGAGCGGAGCCGGAACCGTTGTTGACCACCTTGCGGGCGGGACAGCCCATGTTGATGTCTATAAAGTCCGGGTTTTCCCTCATGGCCTCTTCGACCGACTGCGCCATGGCCTGAGGCTCGCGGCCGAATATCTGAATTCCGGCGGGACGTTCCATATCGGTGAGACTCATGAGCCGGCGGCTTTTTTTATCCCCGAGGGTCAGAGCCTTGGCGCTCACCATTTCGCAGGTGACGAGGGAGGCGCCGAACTTTACGCATAGCTCCCTGAACGCCGGATCTGTTACGCCCGCCATGGGCGCGAGAGCCGCGTGACCCTTGATTTCCATATTGCCTATCCTCAAAGCCTGACCTCCCCGCTGAGCTGTGCTGGAAGTATTTTAACACTTACCGGAACAAATGTCAAAGCAGAGAACCGGGATAATTATGCATGAAAACAGAGATAAAATCATTTTAATACTACCGCTCGGCAAGGATTTGTGGTATAATAAACTTTAATGAACGCTCGATCGGAGGAATTGAGATGCGCCTGCTTGTTATCGACGGAAACAGTATAGTGAACCGCGCGTTTTACGGGATCAAGCTCCTGACCACCAAGGACGGGAGATTTACCAACGCGATATACGGTTTCATGAATATTTTCAATAAACTGCTCGAGGAATACGAGCCGGACAGAGTTGCGGTGGCGTTTGACCTGAAGGCGCCGACCTTCCGTCACAAGATGTATTCCGAATATAAGGCCGGCAGACGGCCGATGCCCGACGAGCTGCGCGAGCAGATACCCGTATTGAAGGAGCTGCTGACCGCGCTGGGCTACAAAACAGTTCAGTGCGAGGGCTGGGAGGCGGACGATATCCTCGGTACGCTCAGCGCCCGGATGGGCGAGGGGGATCACTGCTATATAGCGACAGGCGACCGCGACAGTCTCCAGCTTGTGAGCGACAGGGTGACGGTTTTGCTGACCTCTACAAAGATGGGCAGGACGCAGACAGTGGCTTATGACAAGGCAAAGATACTCGAGGAGTACGGCGTGTCTCCCGAGCAGATGATAGAGATAAAGGCCCTCCAGGGAGACAGCTCGGACAATATCCCGGGCGTGGCGGGCGTAGGTCCGAAAACCGCGGGCGAGCTGATAAAAAAATACGGCACGGTGGACGGCCTTTATTCACAGATAGACTCAAATGATATCAAGGACAAGCTGCGTGAAAAGCTCCTGAACGACAGGGATTCCGCTTATCTGAGCAGGACTCTCGGAACTATCAGCAAGGACGCTCCGATCGACCTTGATATGGATTCCTACAAGCGCGCGGACTGTGACGCCGGGGCGGCGTCGCGGCTGCTCGCGTCGCTGGAAATGTTCAAGATGATAGAAAAGCTCGGGCTTGAAAATGCCGCCGGAGCCGAAGCCGATCCATTGAGCGCATTTGAGGTGAAGGTAAAAGAGCTTGACAGCCTCGCGGTGCTCAGGGGCAGGGAAAGGATATATTTCTTCTGTGAGTTTGAGGACGGCGAGATAACGTCAGCGGCGTTCGACTGCGGCGAATATATAGGCCTTGCGGACGCCTCCGGTCTGACCTTTGCTTCCGAGTTTGCGGATATACTTGCCGACGGGACGGTCGAGAAGATAACCTACGATGTGAAGTCCCTGTACAAGTGGGCTTACGCAAGAGGGAACGAGGTCAGGGGCAGGCTCGGGGATATCATGCTTGCCGGATATATCCTCAACCCTTCCGCCAACGATTATCTGCCGCTGAGACTTGCCTCCGAGTACGGCGCGCCCGTACCGAGGGAGGGGGACAATAACGTCGCCGCCCAGGCCGCCGCCATGAAAGAGACGTGGAAGAGAGTGATCGGCGTTATAAAGGAGAACGGGCAGGAGGAGCTGCTGAACGATATCGAGATACCTCTGGCGGGAGTGCTGTCCTCAATGGAGACAGAGGGATTTCTTGTTGAC
>JAFSXA010000196.1 GCA_017450135.1 Clostridia bacterium
CAGATTATTTGTGTGATTCTTAAACCTGTATTTGTCAATTTATACGGGAGGGCGTGGAAGCCCTCCCCTACGCCCGATGACAGTAAGCATTGCCGATATTTTGTCTATTGCAAATGGTCTTGCGCCTTTATCGACAGTCTGTACGGCTTTTTGTATAAAAAGAGCCGTATTTGCACGTTTTGGGAGCTTTTAAAAATTATTTAAAATTTTTCTGATTTTTTCAAAAAAATACTTGCAATTCTTACAAGTACGCGTTATAATAGCAAAGCATGCTAATTTACTATGTATATTAGTGCGCAGATGTGCGTTGATGCGAGAGGTGGCGGCCCGTGAGGCCGGGAATTCCCGCGGAGTATGTCCGATTTTAAACCGGGCGATCAATAAAATGCATCTCGGTTCCGTTTTCCCGGCGGTTCCGCAGGTGTATGTGCGTTTGTGCTTGAAACGCATTCCCGGAAAACTAACCCATTTTCCGGTTTTTAAATGCGGCGGATTGAAACACCCGGCCGCGTTGCGAAAAAAGCGTCAAACGTTGCCCGCCCAATTCTAAGGAGGCAAAATCAATGGCAGTAAAGGGAAAAATCAGAATCAGATTAAAGGGTTACGACCACAACCTCGTCGACAAGGCGTCGGAAAAGATCGTTGAGACCGCAAAGCGCACAGGCGCTCAGGTATCGGGTCCCGTTCCGCTCCCCACAGAAAAGGAAGTTGTCACGATCCTTCGCGCTGTACACAAGTACAAGGACTCCAGAGAGCAGTTCGAGCAGCGCACACACAAAAGGCTTATCGACATCATCAGACCGTCGTCCAAGACTGTTGACGCTCTGAGAGGTCTTGAGCTTCCTGCCGGCGTAGACATTGAGATCAAGCTTTGATCTTCACGCCAACAGGTCAAGTTGGCTGACGCCAACCAATAACCTATAAGGAGGAAAAGGTATATGAAAAAAGGTCTTATCGGAAAGAAAATCGGTATGACGCAGATCTTCGACGACAAGGGAAACGTTATTCCCGTAACAGTTGTTGAAGCGGGTCCGTGCGCAGTCGTCCAGAAGAAGACGATGGAAAACGACGGATACGAAGCCATTCAGGTCGGTTTCGGCGACATGAAGGCAAACAGGGTAAAGAAGCCCATGAAAGGTCATTTCGCAAAGAATGACGTTGCTCCCAAGAAGGTTCTCAGGGAATTCAGACTTGACGACATAAGCGGAGTGAATGTAGGCGACATCATCAAGGCGGACGTTTTCGCCGTAGGCGACAAGGTCGACGTCATCGGCACGAGCAAGGGCCACGGAACAGCCGGTTCGGTCAAGCGCTGGAACTTCGGCAGACTCAGAGAGTCCCATGGTACCGGCCCCGTTGCAAGACACGCAGGTTCTCTGGGCGCGTGCTCAAGCCCCTCGCGCGTATTCAAGGGCAAGAAGCTCGCCGGTCATTACGGTGTTGAGCGTACCACAGTTCAGAATTTAAGCATTGCGAAGGTTGACGCAGAAAACAACCTCGTCGCCATCAAGGGCGCCATCCCCGGCCCCAAGGGCGGGATTGTTGTTATCGCCGACGCCAAGAAAGCGTAACGGAAGGAGTGTAAAGTATGCCTAAAGTATCAGTATTCGATATAAACGGTAATAAGGTTTCCGAGCTTGATCTTGCAGAATCTGTTTTCGGAATTGAGCCGAATTCGGCGGCTATGCACCTTTGCGTAGTCAATTATCTGGCAAATCAGCGTCAGGGCACACAGTCAACCCGTACACGCTCAGAGGTCAGCGGCGGCGGCAAGAAGCCGTGGAAGCAGAAGGGTACAGGCCGCGCCCGTCAGGGCTCGACAAGAGCTCCCCAGTGGACGCACGGCGGTATCGCCCTCGGCCCCAAGCCCAGGAAGTACGGCTTCTCTATAAATAAGAAGGTCAGAAGACTTGCCATGAAATCGGCACTGTCGTCAAAGGCAGCCGCGGAAGAGATCGTTGTTCTCGACGAGCTTAAGCTTGAAGCTATCAAGACCAAAGAGGTCGCCAAGGTCCTCTCCGCGCTTGAGACCGGCAAAAAGGTTCTCCTTGTTCTTCCCGAGAAGGACGACGTTGTTTACAGGAGCGCCCGCAACATAGCCGGGGTCAAGGTCTCGCTTGTCAGCACACTGAATGTTTATGACATTCTCAACTGCGACACATTGCTTGTCCTCAAGGACGGCATTGCAAAGATTGAGGAGGTATATGCATGAGTAAAATAGCGCAGGACATTATCCTCCGTCCGGTCATCACAGAAGAGAGTATGCTCGGTGCTCAGGATAAGAAATACACCTTCAAGGTTGCCAGGGACGCAAACAAGATAGAGATCGCCAAGGCGGTCGAAGAGCTCTTCGGCGTCAAGGTTTCAAAGGTCAACACGATCAACTGTCTGGGCAAGCTCCGCAGACAGGGCACCTCTCAGGGCTATACAGCCGCATGGAAAAAGGCGATCGTTACTCTTACAGAAGATTCCAAGACCATCGATTTCTTTGATGGCATGATGTAATTAGAATTCCGGTGGTAATGTATGGAGTTCGACATACTCCGCTAAGCCACTTAAAGGAGTGTGAATCAAATGTCGATTAAAGTCTACAAGCCGACCACCAATTCACGCAGGAATATGTCGGTTATAGATTATTCGGGTCTCTCGAAGAACGGACCCGAAAGAAGTCTTCTTGAGCCGCTCAAGAATAAGTCCGGACGCAACAGCTACGGCAGGATCACGGTTCGTCACCGCGGCGGCGCAAACAGAAGAAAGTACCGTATTATTGATTTCAAGAGAGATAAGTTCGACGTACCCGCCGAGGTTCTCTCGATAGAGTACGACCCCAACCGTTCGGCTCACATCGCCCTGATCAAATATGAGGACGGCGTCAAGAGCTACATCATCGCTCCCGACGGACTCAAGGTCGGCGACACCGTAATAGCCGGCACCACGGCGGACATCAAGCCGGGCAACGCCCTTCCGCTTGCTAACATCCCCGTCGGTACGGTCATCCATAATGTTGAGCTCAACCCCGGCCGCGGCGGCCAGCTTGCAAGAGCCGCAGGCAACGCGGCGCAGCTTATGGCTAAGGAAAACGGCTACGCGCTGCTCAGACTTCCCTCGGGCGAGCTTCGCAATGTTCCTATCGGATGCATGGCCACTATCGGCCAGGTCGGCAATCTCGATCATGAGAACATCAAGATCGGTAAGGCGGGCAGAAAACGCCATATGGGCTGGAGACCTACGGTCCGCGGTTCTGTCATGAACCCGAATGACCATCCGCACGGCGGTGGTGAAGGCAAGTCGCCCATCGGCCGTCCCGGCCCTGTCACCCCGTGGGGCAAGCCGGCTCTCGGTTACAAGACGCGCAACAAGAAGAAAGCTTCAAACAAGCTTATCGTAAGACGTCGCAACGGCAAATAAGCTGAAAGGAGATAAAGATTATGGGCAGAAGTATTAAGAAAGGCCCCTATGTTCAGGCCAAGTTACTCAAAAGAGTTACGGATATGAACGAAAAGGGCGAGAAAATCGTTCTCAAAACCTGGAGCCGCAGCTCCACGATCTTCCCTGACTTTGTCGGTCACACATTTGCTGTTCATGACGGACGCAAGCATGTTCCCGTCTATGTTACAGAGGATATGGTTGGTCACAAGTTAGGCGAATTTGCTCCCACGAGGACCTTCAGAGGCCATGCGGGATCAAAGACATCCAATAATGGTAAATAATGCCGGAAGGAGTGTGCTTTAAATGGAAGCAACAGCAAAAGTAACCTATGTGCGCATAGCTCCGCGAAAGGTTAAGATCGTGCTTGATCTCATTCGCAACAAGCCTTGCGATGAAGCTATGGCTATTCTTAAACACACGCCCAAGGCTGCGTGTGAACCGCTTGAAAAATTGCTCAAGTCGGCAATGGCAAATGCGGAAAACAACAAGGATATGGACGTCACGAGACTTTATGTTGCGGAGTGCAGCGTAGGACCGGGTCCGATCCTCAAGCGCATCAGACCCAGAGCACAGGGCCGCGCTTACAGAATAAACAAGAGAACTTCTCATATCAGCATAGTACTCAGAGAAGCAGAATAAGTGAGGAGGAGGTAAACAAATGGGCCAGAAAATAAATCCCACCGGTCTGAGAATCGGTGTTATTAAGAATTGGGAATCCCGCTGGTATGCCGATAAGAAGACTTTCGGCGATACACTTGTCGAGGATCACAAGCTTCGTGAATACCTTCTCGCTACTCTTGCTCCGGCAGGCGTACCCAAGGTTGAGATCGAGCGCGACGCAAAGCGTGTTTATATCACGATACATTGCGCAAAGCCCGGCATGGTTATCGGCCGCGGCGGCTCCGAGATCGAGAAGCTCAAAGAGATTTGCAAGAATAAGCTCGGCGGAAAGACTGAGGTCTCCATCAACATCGTTGAAATCAAGCAGCCCGATCTTGACGCACAGCTTGTTGCTGAGAACATCGCGTCTCAGCTCGAAAGACGTATTTCCTTCCGCCGCGCTATGAAGCAGTCTATCGGCCGCACAATGAAGCTCGGCGCAAAGGGTATCAAAATTCAGGTTTCAGGTCGCCTGGGCGGAGCGGAAATAGCCCGTTCGGAGACTTATCATGAGGGAACCATCCCGCTTCAGACCATCCGCGCAAATATCGACTACGGTTTTGCAGAGGCAAAGACGACCTACGGCCGTCTCGGAATCAAGGTCTGGCTTTACAAGGGCGAGGTTCTCCATGAGAGCAGCAACCGCAGACCGCGCCGTAAGGAGGGAGCCAGATAATGCTTTTACCTAAGAGAGTTAAATATCGCCGCGTTCAGAGAGGCCGCATGAAGGGTAAGGCTTCCAGAGGTAACAAGGTTACCAACGGTGAGTACGGCCTTCAGGCTATTGAGCCGGCATGGATCACAGCAAATCAGATCGAGGCTGCCCGTATCGCGATGACTCGTTACATCAAGAGAAGCGGACAGGTCTGGATAAAGATTTTCCCGGATAAGCCCGTTACCGAAAAGCCCGCCGAGACCCGAATGGGTTCCGGTAAGGGATCACCGGAGTACTGGGTAGCGGTAGTCAAGCCGGGCAGAGTACTTTTTGAAATTGCGGGTATTGATGAAGCTACGGCTCGCGAGGCTCTTCGTCTTGCAGGAACCAAGCTCCCGATCAAATGCAAATTCGTACGCAAAGAAGAAACGGATGGTGAGCAGTAATGAAAGCAAGTGAAATCAGAAAGATGTCCGAAAAGGATATCGAAGCAAAACTTCACGATCTGAAGGACGAGCTTTTCAAGCTTCGCTTCCAGCAGGCCATCAACCAGCTCGATAATCCAATGCGTATTAACGCCGTTAAGAAGGATATCGCAAGGATCAAGACGGTCCAGCGTGATATCGAGCTCCACGGCGCTAACTCGTAAGGAAAGGGAGGTTAACTGTTATGAGCGAAAGAAACCTCAGAAAAACTCGTGTAGGTATTGTCAGCAGCGACAAGATGGACAAGACTGTCGTTGTATCTGTCAAGGATAGAGTAAAGCATCCGCTTTATAAGAAGATCGTTAACCGCACCATCAAATTCAAGGCGCATGACGAGAACAATGAGTGCGGAATAGGCGACCGTGTATTGATCATGGAAACACGTCCGTTATCCAAGGATAAGAGATGGCGTGTTGCCGAGATCATCGAGAAAGCCAAATAATGGCGCAGGTGTAAGGAGGCAAACACTGTGATACAGCAAGAAAGTAACCTCAAAGTTGCCGACAACACCGGAGCAAAGGAGATCAGATGTATCCGCGTTCTCGGTGGTACCGGCAGAAAGTACGCCAACATAGGCGACGTCATAGTAGCATCTGTCAAGAAGGCTGCTCCCGGCGGCGTTGTCAAGAAGGGCGAGGTTGTTAAGGCAGTAGTTGTTCGTACTGCAAGCGGCGTACGCCGCAATGACGGCACATATATCCGTTTTGACGAGAATGCCGCCGTCATCATCAAGGAAGATAAAAACCCAAGGGGTACACGTATTTTCGGACCTGTCGCAAGAGAGCTTCGTGATAAAGACTACATGAAGATACTCTCCCTGGCGCCCGAAGTGTTTTGATCAGGGGGTGCAGCAATGAGTAAAGTACATGTTAAGACCGGTGATCAGGTCATAGTTATTAACGGTAAATACCGTGGAGCTAAGGGCAAGGTCCTTCAGGTCGCTCCCTCCGAGGGAAAAGTGATCGTTGAAGGCGTCAACATCGTCACCAAGCACGTTAAGCCCAAGAAGATGGGCGAGCAGGGTGGACTCGTCAAGGCGGAGAGCGCCCTCTACGCCGACAAGGTCCAGCTTATCTGCCCCAAATGCGGCAAGCCCACCAGAGTGGGTCACACCGTCAAGGAAAACGGAGCCAAGGACAAAAAGCGCGTCTGCAAGAAATGCAAGGCGGAATTTTGATAAGGGAGGAACATGACAATGGCAAGGTTAAAAGAAACCTATGTTAACGAAGTCGCACCGGCTTTGATGAAGAAGTTCGAATACAAGAGTGTCATGCAAATCCCGAAGCTTGATAAGGTAGTTATCAACGTAGCCTGCGGCGAGGCGAGAGACAACCCCAAGGTTATCGACGCCATCGTATCCGATATCATGCAGATCACGGGTCAGAAGCCCGTTCTCTGCAAGGCTAAAAAGTCAGTTGCCAACTTCAAGCTCCGTGAAGGTATGACTATCGGCGTTAAGGTTACGCTCCGCGGCGAGAGAATGTATGAATTTATCGACAGATTCTTCAATCTTGCTCTTCCGAGAGTTCGTGACTTCAGAGGAATAAACGCTAACTCCTTTGACGGCAGAGGAAATTATTCCATGGGCATCAAGGAACAGCTTATATTCCCCGAAATCGACTACGATAAGGTTGATAAGGTCCGCGGCATGGACGTTACGTTCATCACCACGGCTCAGACAGACGAAGAAGCTCGTGAGTTACTCACACTGATGGGCGCTCCGTTCGCAAGATAAGGAGGTAATATTGTGGCTAAGAAATCAATGAAGGTTAAGCAGGCCAACCCTGCTAAGTATTCATCAAGAGCATATAACAGATGTAAGATCTGTGGCAGACCACACGCCTACCTCCGTAAGTACGGAGTTTGCCGTATCTGTTTCAGGAAGCTTGCACACGCGGGTCAGATCCCCGGCGTCAAGAAAGCAAGCTGGTAAGCGGGCAATTGCATTAAGGAGGTTGACGGTATGCAAACTACAGATTCAATAGCAGATATGTTGACCAGAATTCGCAACGCAAGTTCTGCAAAACATGATTCTGTCAAAATCCCTGCATCCAACATGAAGAAGGCAATTGCTCAGATTCTTGTTGATGAGGGCTATATCAAAGGCTTTAAGTTCGAGGACGACGGCAAGCAGGGTATCATTGATATCACGCTCAAGTACGGCCAGAACAAGGCGTCTGCGATAACAGGTTTACGCAGAGTTTCCAAGCCCGGTCTGCGTATTTATTCGAGCTGCGAGGAGATGCCCAAGGTTATGAAGGGCCTCGGTATCGCGATCGTTTCCACATCCAAGGGCGTTATGACAGACAAGGACGCGCGCAAGGCTAACGTCGGCGGCGAAGTTCTTGCATTCATTTGGTAAGGGGGTGCTGTCAGAATGTCACGTATAGGTAGAATGCCGGTCGCGATCCCCGCGGGTGTTGACGTTAAGGTTGACGGCAACACCGTTACCGTGAAGGGTCCCAAGGGCGAATCCACCAGGACTTTTCATAAGAATATGAAGATCGAGCTCAAAGACAACGAGATCATCGTCACCCGTCCAAATGACGAAAAGACGAACAGATCTCTCCACGGTCTTACGAGATCCCTTATCGCCAACATGGTTGAGGGCGTTAATAAGGGTTACAGCAAGGAACTTGAGATCAACGGCATCGGTTACCGTGCAACTATGCAGGGCAGCGAGCTGGTTATGAACATCGGTTACTCTCATCAGGTCATAATGTCTGCTCCCGATGGTATCAAGATCGAGGTTCCGGCACCGAACAAAATTATAATTTCCGGTTCTGACAAGCAGAAGGTTGGTCAGTTTGCCGCCGAAGTTCGTGAGAAGCGTCCTCCGGAGCCTTACAAGGGTAAGGGCATCAAGTATGCTGATGAGCATATCCGCCGTAAGGAAGGTAAAGCCGGTAAGGGCGCCAAATAAGCTTAATGAAGGAGTGAAAAACTTATGGTTACAAGACCGGACAGTAATAAAGCAAGACAGAAACGCCATTACAGAGTCCGTAACAAGGTTTCGGGAACTGCACAGCGTCCTCGTCTTGATGTATTCCGTTCATTAAAGAATATCTACGCTCAGCTGATTGATGACGAGGCCGGCACGACCCTCGCTTCGGCGTCGACTGTTGAAAAGGATTTCACGGAATACGGCGGAAACAAATCCGCAGCCCGTAAAGTGGGTGAAATGCTCGCTAAGCGTGCCGCAGAAAAAGGCATTGAAGAGTGCGTTTTTGACCGCGGCGGCTATATATACCACGGCCGTGTTCAGGAACTGGCCGAAGGCGCCCGTGAGGGCGGCCTCAAGTTCTAAGTAAGGAGGAATTACTTTTGGCTAAGATTGATGCATCGGCTATGGAGCTTCAGGAGCGCGTTGTTACCATCAACCGCGTTTCCAAGACAGTTAAGGGCGGTCGTATCTTCAAGTTCGCGGCTCTGGTAGTTGTCGGCGACGGCAACGGCACAGTCGGTTTCGGCCTCGGTAAATCCGGCGAAGTTCCGGACGCTATCCGCAAGGGCATTGAAGACGCAAAGAAGAACCTGATCAAGGTATCTCTCAAGGGCACGACCATCCCTCATGAGATCATCGGTAAATACGGCGCAGGCGTTGTCCTTCTCAAGCCCGCAGCACCCGGTACCGGCGTTATCGCCGGCGGCCCTGTTCGTGCGGTCGTTGAGACTGTAGGTATCAAGGATATCCGTTCAAAGGCTCTGCGTTCAAACAATCCGTGCAATGTAGTCAGAGCTACTATTGACGGTCTTTCAAAACTCCGCAGCGTTGACGAGGTTTCGGTTGTCCGTGACAAGTCTGCTAAGGAAATTTTAGGTTAAGGGGGCGGCATCAATGGCAGATGTTAAGGTAAAGCTCGTCAAGAGCTTGATCGGAAGCAAAAAAGACCAGATTGCCACCGCTCATGCGCTTGGTCTTAATAAGATTGGGGATTCCTCCGTTCAGCCGGATAATCCTCAGACTCTTGGTAAGGTGAAGAAGATCGCTCATCTTATCGAGGTCACCGAAGCATAAGCAAGGAGGTGCGAGTTTATGAAGTTGCACGAACTTTCTCCGGCCGAAGGCTCTACCAAAGAGCGTAAGAGAATAGGCAGAGGTCCGGCTTCCGGCCAGGGTAAGACTGCCGGTAAAGGACATAAGGGTCAGAAAGCCAGAGCAGGACGCGGTATGCGCGCCGGCTTTGAAGGCGGCCAGATGCCTTTACAGAGACGTCTTCCCAAGAGAGGTTTCAATAATATATTCCGCGCAAAGATCGTTACGGTCAGCGTAGCGAGTCTTGCAAACAAGTTTAACGACGGCGACGTTGTAGATGTTGAGGCATTGAAGAACGCCGGCCTTGTTAAGAATTCCTTTGACGGCGTTAAGATCCTCAGCAACGGCGAGATTGATAAAAAACTCACTGTAAAAGCCAATGCTTTTTCTGCTGCTGCAAAGCAGAAGATTGAAGCTGCAGGCGGAAATGCCGAGGTGGTTTAAATGTTCCGAACGTTTGCAAACGCCTGGAAGGTCGCCGATCTGCGTAAGAAGATCTTGTTCACCGCACTGATCCTTCTGCTGTTCCGTATAGGCGCGGCAATACCGGTTCCCTTCGTAAATGCCGGAGCGGACGGTATCTTCAAAGAGGCTCAGATGTCGGGTACATTCATGGAATACCTGACCATGATGACGGGCGACGCTTTCAATTACGGTACGATCTTCGCGATGTCGATCACACCGTACATCAACAGTTCAATTATCATGCAGCTTTTGACTGTCGCTATCCCGGCACTCGAAAGACTCTCAAAGGACGGCGAGGAAGGCCGCAAGAAGATCGCGACTATCACGCGTTACGTGACTGTCGGTCTGGCTCTGCTCCAGAGCACCGCGTATTATTTCTATCTTCGCGGCAACGGCTACCTTCTCAATGACGCGAACGGCGTTGCCTTCACAGGCTTCAACGCGGTATTTGAGGCTCTCGTTATCATCCTTTGCTTTACCGGCGGCGCCGCACTTATCATGTGGCTCGGCGAACAGATCAACGATAAGGGCATCGGCAACGGTATTTCCCTTATCCTCTTTACTGGTATCGTATCAAGGGTACCCTCGATAATAGCTTCTCTCTTCAGCTCCAACGGCGGTTACTTCTCCTACGGCGGCGTTTATGCTGTCCTTTCGGTATTCGCGGCAGTAGTTCTTCTGCTGATGATCGCGTACATCGTATGGATGGATAACGCGGAGCGCAGGATCCCCGTCCAGTATGCCAAGAGAGTCGTAGGTCGTAAGATGTACGGCGGACAGAACACCCATATTCCCATCAAGGTCAATATGTCCGGTGTTATGCCCATCATCTTCGCAAGCTCCATTCTTACTCTTCCTCCGACGATCAATCTTTTCGTCCAGGCAAAGGAAGGCGACGGATGGTACGACCATTTCTTCAAGTTCTTCTCGAGCTCAAGCTGGGTTTACGCTGTGCTCTATTTCGTTATGATAATCTTCTTCGCATATTTCTATGCGTCGATACAGTACAATCCTATCGAAATGGCAAACAACATCCGTAAGAACAGCGGAGCTATCCCGGGCATCCGTCCCGGCAAGCCGACCTCCGATTACATTCAGAAGATACTCTCAAGGATCACCTTGCTCGGCGCTCTTCTGCTCTCGGTCGTCGCATTGTTCCCGATCCTGTTCCAGCTCATTACAACTGCCTGCAAGTATCCCATGAGGATATCACTCGGCGGCACATCGATCATAATTCTTGTCGGTGTTGCTCTTGAGACGGCAAAGCAGCTCGAATCTCAGATGATGATGCGTCATTATAAGGGATTCCTTGACTGATAAGGAGACAGCTATGAATTTGATTCTGCTTGGCGCTCCCGGAGCGGGGAAGGGCACTCAGGCTGAGGTTATCTGCGAGGCGCTGAAGATACCGGCGATCTCAACGGGCAACATTATCCGAGAGGCTCTTTCCAACAAGACCGAAATGGGACTCAAGGCCAAGTCATTCATTGACGCAGGCAAGCTTGTACCCGATGAGGTCGTGATAGGAATAATCAAGGACAGACTCAAGAAGGACGACTGCGCAAACGGTTTTATACTTGACGGTTTTCCGCGCACGATCCCTCAGGCCGAAGCCCTTGATGAGATGGGAATAACGATCGATAAGGTTATTGACATTGAGGTTCCTGACGAGAAGATAGTCGCAAGGATGTCCGGCAGGAGAGTCTGTAAGCAGTGCGGCTCATCCTTCCACATGGTTTACAGAAAGCCTGAAAAAGAGGGCATTTGCGACAACTGCGGAGCCGAGCTTATGCAGCGCAAGGACGATCATCCCGATACTGTGCTGGAGAGGCTGACCGTTTATCACGATCAGACCGAACCGCTCAAGGATTACTACTCAAGGAAGGGTATCCTCAGGGTAGTGGAAGGTCAGGAGGAGGTCGCCGACACTACGGCGCTGACGCTCAAGGCTTTGGAGGATTAAGCATGATAGTGCTCAAAACGAACAGGGAGCTTGCTCTAATGAGAGAGGCTTGCATTATTTCGGCGGGAGCATTAAAGTTGGCGGGTGAAGCTGTTGAACCCGGAGTAACGACGGCGGAGATCGACAAGATTGCGCACGATTATATAATCAGGTGCGGCGCCGAACCGAATTTCCTTAATTACAACGGCTTTCCTGCTACGTCATGCATTTCCATAAACGATGAGGTCATTCACGGAATACCGGACGATAAGCACGTGATACGCGAGGGCGACATAGTCAGCATTGACCTTGGCGCCAAACTGAACGGATTCAACGGCGACAATGCCGCCACATTCGCCGCGGGTAAAATCAGCCCCGAGGCGAAGCGGCTGTGCGACACCACCAGGGAGAGCCTGTATCTGGGCATCCGCAAGGCTGTCGTAGGCGGCAGAGTAGGCGATATCGGTTCCGCTGTTGCGAGCTATTGCGAGGCAAGAGGCTATTCCGTAGTCCGCGAGTTCGTTGGGCACGGAGTAGGCTATGAGCTCCATGAAGACCCCAGTGTGCCGAATTACGGCACACCCGGCAGAGGTGTCCGCCTGATGCCGGGAATGACAATTGCCATTGAACCAATGATCAATATGGGTAAGGCAGGAGTCAAAACTTTGCCAAACGGCTGGACGGTTAAAACCAGAGACGGTAAGTTATCCGCCCATTTCGAGCACACGGTCGCCATTACGGCGGACGGCCCGAAAATAATGACTCTGCTTTAAGGAGGTTTGGTGTATGTCAAAACAGGATATGCTTGAGCTGGAGGGCGTTGTAGTAGAGGCTCTGCCGAACGCTTATTTCCAGGTCGAGCTTGAAAACGGACACAAAATTCTGGCTCATATTTCCGGTAAGCTCAGAATGAATTATATTCGTATACTTCCCGGAGACAAGGTGACGGTCGAGATCTCGCCATATGACCTCACCCGCGGAAGAATCACATGGCGAGCCAAGTAAAGCTAAGGCTAATTTTTTAAGGAGGGCATTCAAATGAAAGTCAGACCTTCTGTAAAGAAAATTTGCGAGAAGTGCAAGATTATTAAGCGCAAGGGAAAAATCATGGTTATCTGTGAGAATCCCAAGCACAAACAGCGTCAGGGTTAATCCGGCGCAAACCATCTAATTGGAGGTGCAACTGAGAATGGCGCGTATTTCAGGTGTTGACCTGCCGAGAGAGAAGAGGATCGAGATAGCTCTCACCTATATTTTCGGCATAGGTCGTAAAACAGCAAGCGACATTATCGCAGCTACAGGGATCAACCCCGATATCAGGGTCAAGGATCTTTCCGAAGAGGATGTAGCTAAGCTGCGTGATTATATCGACCATAACGTTACGGTCGAGGGTGATCTTCGCAGAGAGACCGCTTTTGATATCAAGAGACTTATCGAAATCGGTTGCTATCGTGGCGTTCGCCACAGAAAGGGTCTGCCCGTAAGAGGACAGCGCTCAAAGACAAATGCTCGTACACGCAAGGGTCCCAAGAAGACCATTGCCAACAAGAAAAAGTAAAATAGGAGGGATAATATGGCACCCAAGGGTTCCGGTAAAAAGGGAGCGACTCGCAGACGTCGTGAACGCAAGAATATTGAACGCGGCGCGGCTCACATCCAGTCCACCTTCAACAATACTATCGTTACCATAAGCGACACGCAGGGTAATGCGGTTTCATGGGCAAGCGCCGGTGAAATGGGCTTCAGAGGCTCTAAAAAATCCACTCCGTTTGCTGCTCAGACTGCAGCCGAAACAGCGGCAAAGGCAGCCATTGAGCACGGCATGAAGACAGTCGAGGTCTATGTTAAGGGTCCGGGAGCAGGCCGTGAGGCGGCTATCAGAGCTTTACAGACCGCAGGTCTTGAGGTAAGTCTTATCAAGGACGTTACTCCCATTCCTCACAACGGCTGCCGTCCGCCGAAGAGAAGACGTGTTTAATCGATATTTCAGGAGGTGTAACACTTATGGCAAGATATACCGACGCGGTTTGTAAATTGTGCCGCCGCGAGGGCAAAAAGCTTTTCCTCAAGGGAGACAGATGCTATTCCCCCAAGTGCTCGTTGGAGCGCCGCGCTTACGCCCCCGGCCAGCATGGTCAGAGCCGTAAAAAGACTTCCGAGTACGGTCTCCAGCTTCGCGCAAAGCAGCAGGCTAAGAGATATTACGGTATCCAGGAAGCTCAGTTCTATAACTATTTCGTCGAGGCAGAGCGTAAGCAGGGTATCACAGGTACCAACCTTCTCAGGATCTGCGAGAGCCGCCTTGATAACGTTGTTTATCTTCTCGGCTGGGCAAGCTCCAGAGCGGAAGGCAGACAGCTTGTAACACACGGCCATTATACGGTAAACGGCCGCAGAGTAAACATTCCTTCTTATCTTGTAAAAGCCGGCGACGTCATTGCTATTGCCGAGGGCAGCAAGGACAGCGCCAAGTTCACAGCGGTGCTGGAAGCTAACGGATCCCGCCCCGTTCCCCAGTGGCTTGATAAGACGGCGGATACGGAAGCTAAAATAATCGCTCTTCCGGAGAGGGATCAGATCGCCTGTCCCGTGGAAGAACAGCTCATCGTCGAACTTTATTCTAAATAATAATTAACCGTATTCTTACTACAACAAGGAGGGTTTTGAATGATTGGCATAGAAAAACCAAGAATCGAAACAGCCGATGTTTTACCTGACGGTACTTACGGTAAATTTGTCGTTGAACCGCTGGAGAGAGGTTACGGTACAACTTTGGGCAACAGCCTCAGACGTGTGCTCCTTTCTTCTCTTCCCGGATATGCGATAACTTCCGTTAAATTTGATGGAATTCTTCACGAATTCTCCACGATCCCCGGCGTCAAGGAGGATGTCACGGAGATCGTCCTGAATCTGAAGAGCGTTATCCTTAAAATACATGGCGACGGACCCAAGACCATGTACGTCGATGTTAAAGGTGAAGGTGAGATCACCGCGGGCAGCTTCCAGACTGACTCCGAGGTGGAATTGCTCAATCCCGATCTTCATATTGCTTCGCTTGACAGTGACGCTCACGTTGTTATGGAGCTGACCTGTGACAAGGGCAGGGGATATATCTCGGCAGAAAGAAACAAGCAGCAGATCCAGCCCCCTATCGGAGTGATTGCGATCGATTCGATCTATTCACCGGTATTAAAGGTAAATTACACAGTCGAGAACACACGTGTCGGCCAGATAACCGACTATGATAAGCTTACGCTTGAGGTGTGGACAAACGGCACTATTTCCGCTAAGGAAGCCGTTTCTCTTGGCGCCAAGATCCTCAACGATCATCTCAGCCTCTTCAGTGAACTTTCAGATGAGGCTTACGAAACCGAGATAATGGTTGAGAAGAGCAAAAATGGCAAGGAAAAAGTCTTGGAGATGACCATTGAGGAACTTGACCTGTCTGTGCGCTCTTTTAACTGCTTGAAGAGAGCAGGCATCAATACAGTTGAAGACCTTATCGGCAAGTCCGAGGACGATATGATGAAGGTTCGTAATCTCGGCAGAAAGTCGCTTGACGAAGTCGTTGCCAAGCTGAATTCGCTCGGCTACGATCTTCGCAGGGACGATGAATAATTCAACTGAGATTTTTATTATTTCACAATAACGGTAAAGGAGTGACTTTAAATGCCAGGTTCCAGAAAGCTTGGAAGAACATCCGACCATCGTAAGTCGATGCTCAGAGGTATGGTAACATATCTTTTAGAAAGCGGCAGAATAGAGACCACCGTTACAAGAGCAAAGGAAGTTAGCTCCATGGCGGAGAAGATGATAACCATCGCCAAGGACAATACCCTTCATGCGAGGAGACAGGTTTTGGCATACGTCACGAAAGAGGACGTTGTTAAAAAGCTCTTTGATGAAATTGCTCCCAAATATAAGGACGTAAACGGAGGCTATTGCCAGATAATCAAGACCGGTGCCCGCCGCGGTGACGCAGCTGAGATGTGCATCATCCGTCTTGTTGACGCCGAGTCCAAATAAACGGCTCGCCGGTAATTGAGATCGGCAGCTGTATTCAGCAAAGGCTGAAAACAGAATTATAAGTATCAGCAGGGCGCTTACCTTTTGCGCCCTGCGTTTTTTGATCGAACAGCCGAGGTGGTTTATTCATCAAAGTTATTGACTTTCAGCGTTGTTTTATGTATAATAACAGGGCATTCCGCTCTTAGAGCGGTGCAGCGGGGTGTAGCGCAGTTGGTAGCGCGCCTGCTTTGGGAGCAGGATGTCGGGGGTTCAAGTCCCTTCACTCCGACCAAAAATCCGGTTTGCCCTTTTGGGCAAGCCGGATTTTTATGTTGAAAGGGACTTGAACCCTAAGAGGGTGAGCGGCGTAAGAAAACAGTCCGGGGGACTGTTTTCAGCCGCGAAGTCCGAGGCGGGTACTGTGCAAAGCACGGTCGCCGAGGATGCAGCAAAGCGAAAATCCTGTCGCGTAAGCGGCGGGATTTTTGCTTTGTATTATTCATTATTAAGTCTTC
>JAFSXA010000197.1 GCA_017450135.1 Clostridia bacterium
AGATGCCTCAAATTGATTTTCGGCGAGCTGTTTGTTTTGCTCGGGAATAGGATGATCGGACAATGATAAGAGATACTGTAGCATTTTTAAGACATAACGGGATCAAGGCTCTCCTTGCCGCCGAGCAGGCTGTAAAAAAGGCCGGCGGCGCAAAGGTGACCGGAAACCTTTTTGATTGCGAGTGCAAATACGTCGGCTCGGACGTCAAAATAATCAGTGAAACCGGGGATTCTACCTTTATTGCAAAGATGAATCCGGACGGCACAGTTAACGGCGGCGGCTTCAAGATCCTTGTCACAACGGATCTCCATCTGCTGAGCGACGCAGAAAAGAGGAATAAAACGCTGAGATTGCTCTGCAGGCAGATCGCGGACGTCAAACCTGATCTGGTCATCTTCACCGGCGACGTTGTTCTGACCGACTGCCAGCAGATAGACGCCATTCAGTTCGGTAATCTGATGGAAAAAATGGGCGTTTACTGGGCATATATTTTCGGCAACCACGAGGCGAGGGAAGAAAAGGAATTTCATAAGTATTTCCTTATGAAGAATTTTGCAAGCTTTCCTCACTGCCTTTCAAAAATCGGCGACGAGAGGCTCTTCGGATACGGCAATTTCTTTATCAATATCATGGGCGCGGAGAATAAGCTTCTCCAGAGCCTCTGCTTCCTGGATTCCGGCAGGGATATCTGCGACTATTACAGAGCGGAGTACAATATCCCCGAGGATATGAAGGGCTACGATTTCATCAAGAGGAATCAGATGTATTTCTATGAGAATAACATCAAAAGCCTGCGCGATAAATACGGCGACTTCAAATCCATGCTGTTCATCCATATTCCTCTCCCGGAGTACCGCGAGGTCATGGAGCTTGACGGCAACGGCGGACGTCCCACCGGCAGGGCCAAGGTGCTCTACGGCCATTTGTATGAGGAGGTCGGCTGCTCCGAGTATAACAGCGGTATGTTCGATAAGATCCTCGAGCTCGGCAGCACACAGGCGGTCTTTGCAGGTCACGACCACGTCAACGATTTCTGCGCCGAGTATAAGGGCGTGCATCTTGTCTACGCTCAGTGCGGCGGCTATGACCAGTACACGATGGGCGATAACTTCGGCACTCCCGAAAAGGACTGGCCGCAGGGCGCGACCATCGTCGATATCGGACCCGACGGTTCCGCAGAGTATAGGCAGCGGTTCAACCGTATCTATCTGGATCCCGCCGATTGATCTGAAACAGAAAACAGATATATTGTATGCTGACAGTATGAGCCGTACCACAGAATGTGGCGGCTCATATTTTACCGAAAAAGATAAATATAATAAGTAAAAAAGCTTGACAAATCCGCTTATATTTGTTAAAATAACTTTACCTCTTGAAGAGGGTTCTTTTTTTGTGCCCTCTTTTAGGAGCATTGCTCCGTACGAGGGAGGCTGAAAAATCCGGACAACGGTTAAATGGAGGTGCCGAAATGAGAGTTAAGGTAACACTGGCGTGCACAGAGTGCAAGCAGCGCAACTACGACACAATGAAGAACAAAAAGAACACACCTGACAGGCTCGAGATGAACAAGTATTGCAGATTCTGCAGGAAGCACACTCTTCACAAAGAAACTAAGTAAGCAGGGAGGATCACTGTTATGGCAAACAAAGATAATTCCGAAGCTGCGAAGAAGATAGCCAATGCCGAAAAAGCAAAGAAGTCCTCTAAGCCCAAGAACAAAAAGGGCAACATTTTTGCCCGCATGGGTAAGGCGATCGCACGTTTCTTTAAGGACAGCAAGGGCGATCTTAAAAAGATAACGTGGCCGGGCGCAAAGGAGGTTCTCAAGGGAACCGCCGTTACGATAGTAAGTATTGCTATCATAGGCGCCATCGTATTCGTTATCGATCTCGGTCTTACGAGCGGTATCAAGGGTCTTCGCAAAACTGCGGAAAACCGTACTTCGACAACTACGACCACCGCCGTTGAAGAGACTACGGCTGCCGTTGAGGAAACAACTCTTGCTGTTGAGGAAACTACTGCCGCTCCCACTGCGGCGGAGACTACCACAGCGGCGAAATAATCAAGCAATACGGAGGAACGGCAATGTCCAATGACGCAAGATGGTATGTTGTCCATACCTATTCGGGCTATGAGAATAAAGTAGCCTCAAACATAATCAAGGTGGCCGAGAACCGTAAAATGCAGGATGAGATCATTGACGTTAAGATCCCGACGGAAACCGTAGTCGAGGTTCGCGACGACGGCAAGACCAGGGAGGTCGAGCGCAAGCTTTTCCCGGGTTATGTCATGGTTAAGATCGCAACCTTCCTTGACGACAACGATATGCCGAAGATAAGCGACGAGGCGTGGCTCGCAGTCCGCAATACCCGCGGAGCGACCGGCTTTGTCGGGCCGGAGAGCAGGCCCATTCCTCTGACGGAGGAAGAGGTTTACAGGCTCGGCGTTGAGAAAAAGGTCGTTGAGGTCAGGTATAAGGTCGGCGATATCGTCAATATCACAGATGAGCTCTTTGAGGGCTTTACCGGAAAGGTTGAGAAGATCGATACCGAGAACAATAAGGTCGAGGTCACCGTCTCCGCCCTCTTCGGCAAAGAGACTCTCGTTGAGCTTGAGCTCGATCAGGTCGAGCCGACAGACAAATAATTTTTTCAGGTCAACACGATAATCAGGCGGTCATCCGCTTAATTATATGCCCCTGCTTTCGGGGCATGGAGCTTCGGCTCCGCGTGGGAGGAATAAAATATCCATTATTCCGCCGAACCACAATATTTTGGAGGTGCAAACAATGGCTCAAAAGGTAACAGGCTATATCAAGCTTCAGATCCCTGCCGGTAAAGCAACACCGGCGCCGCCCGTAGGTCCTGCATTGGGACAGCACGGAGTCAACATCATGGCGTTCACAAAGGAATTCAACGAGCGCACAAAGAATGACGCGGGTCTCATTATCCCCGTAGTCATCACGGTCTATGCCGACCGCACATTCACTTTCGTAACCAAGACTCCGCCCGCGGCGGTTCTTATCAAGAAGGCTTGCGGTATCGAGACTGCATCCGGCGAACCCAACAAGAATAAGGTCGCCACGATCACAAGCGAGCAGGTCAGAAAAATCGCTGAACAGAAAATGCCCGATCTCAATGCGGCGTCAGTCGAAGCGGCTATGTCAATGATAGCCGGCACGGCGCGCAGCATGGGTATCGTCGTAGCAGATTAACGCTCCCGCGTGGGAGGAAAAATCCGATTAACCACTTTTCAGGGAGGAAAAGATCATGAAACACGGTAAAAAATATATCGAGAGCGCAAAGCTTGTTGACAGAGACGCTCTCTATGAGCCCGAGGAGGCTCTTGCCCTCGCGATCAAGACCGCGTCGGCGAAATTTGATGAAACTGTAGAGATCCACATCCGTCTCGGCGTCGATTCCCGTCACGCAGACCAGCAGGTTCGCGGCGCCGTCGTACTTCCGAACGGTACCGGTAAAAAGGTCAGAGTCGCCGTTTTTGCCAAGGGTGACGCTGCAGACACAGCCGCAGCCGCAGGCGCCGAAGTAGTCGGTGCTGAGGATCTTGTTGCTAAGATCCAGGGCGAAGGCTTCCTTGATTTTGACGTTGCTATCGCGGCGCCCAACATGATGGGCCTCGTCGGCCGTCTGGGTAAGATCCTCGGCCCCCGCGGACTTATGCCTTCACCCAAGGCAGGTACTGTTACTCCTGACGTTGCCAAGGCTGTTCAGGAGGCCAAGGCCGGTAAGATCGAGTATCGTCTTGATAAGACGAACATCATCCACTGCCCGATAGGCAAGGTATCCTTCGGCACGGATAAGCTCAAGGAGAATTACAAGACTCTTGTTGATGCCGTCAACAAGGCCAAGCCCGCAGCGGCAAAGGGTCAGTATATCAGATCCTGCGTTCTTGCCACAACAATGGGTCCCGGCGTGAAGATCAATCCCGCCAAGGCTGTTCTGGCTGATTAATCAAGAAATACTTGACACGGCTCAGTCCGTGTGGTATTATAACTAAGCTGTTCTTTATTCAAAGACAGCAGGTGCATTTGCGTAACGGTTTTTTAACCGCCTGCCGAGGATAGGAGCATACAAGGCCTGCGAGCCTTAATTATGTATGTATTACCCTGTCTGCGGTCAGCGGACAGGGTTTTCTCGTATGCGCACTTATTATTTCATTTTGTGAGGTGAAAAAATATGCCAAGTGCAAGCGTTTTGGAACAGAAGAAGCAGATCGTTGCCGCTGTTGCAGACAGGATCAACAATTCCTGCGCGGGCGTCATCGTTGACTACAAGGGTATCTCCGTTGCCGACGATACAGCTCTCCGTAAGGAGCTTCGCGAAGCCGGAATTGAGTATTCAGTCGTCAAAAACACGCTTATCAAGCTTGCTATTGCAGGTACTCCGCTTGAGGGTATGAGCGAGGCACTTGAGGGTACGTCAGCTATCGCTACTTCAAAGGACGATTATGTGTCCGCAGCAAGAATTCTTAACAAATACGCTGAAGGTCATGACAGCTTCAACATCAAGACAGGTTATCTTGACGGTGAGGTCGTCAGCATCGACAAGATCAAGGAGCTTGCCAATCTTCCCTCAAGAGAAGTATTGCTCTCCATGGTCGCAAACGTATTCAGCGCTCCCATCGCGGGATTCGCAAGAGCCGTACAGGCTATCGCCGACAAGGCGGAAGCTCCGGCAGAGGCCCCGGCAGAGGCTTAAATCCGCCTGAAACTTTTAAAAATATTATTATAATCGGAGGTAAATTATCATGGCATCAGATAAAATCAATGCAATTGTTGAAGAGTTAAAGACCCTTTCAGTTCTCGAGCTTTCAGAGCTTGTACACGCTGTAGAGGATGAGTTCGGCGTATCGGCAGCGGCAGCTGTTGTTGCAGGCCCGGCGGCAGGCCCGGCTGCGGCGGCAGAGGAGAAGACTGAGTTTGACGTAGTCCTCGCAGAGGTCGGCGCTCAGAAGATCAAGGTCGTTAAGGCTGTTAAGGATATCACAGGTCTCGGACTTGCAGAGGCGAAGGCTCTCGTTGACAGCGCTCCCAAGGCTGTTAAGGAAGCTGTTTCCAAGGATGAGGCTGAGGAGATCAAGGCAAAGCTCGAAGAAGTCGGCGCAAAGATCGAACTCAAATAAGCTTAATATCTGCATTTGCGACGCTGCGGTCTCCGCAGCGTCTTTTTTCGTAGGTGTCGACTCGGCGACCCGGAAAACACAGCAGAATCTGACGGGCTGCCGAGGGCGAACCGCCGAAGCGCGTCCGGCGGACGATGAAGCGAGGCGGTGAGGTGAAAAAACAGGGAGAATCACGAAGCGCTCCAAGCGAGTGAGGCGACCATGTTTTTGAGGGAACGTCAGCCCCTACACGTCCTTGCCTCAGCATTGCCGACGATCTGTCTAACGGTGCGAGTTTTATTTAATGAACAAATCCACGTAGGGGAGGGCTTCCATGCCCTCCCGAACGATCACAGCAGATTATTAAGGGAAGGTGTGAAAGACCTCTGCAAGATAACAAATTAAATGTGTATTTGCAGGAGAACACATTGGAAATGTTTTTAATTCACCTCAATTTGCAAAAATGACCGGAAATATTAAGCTTTTTCGGCCGTAGGGAATGCCGCCCTCGGCATTCCATTGTATAATTCTGCCGGTTTTTTCTTTGGAACGTCGAGGGCGACGTTCCCTACAATCCGAAAACTTGAATAACAGATGAATCTAAAACAAAACGGAGCGGGGCTTTTACCTCGCTCCGTTGATTTATGCTATTTTATATACCATATCCAACCGAAGAGGACTATGATGATGAACCACTGGAGGCCGGAATACTTGACCGTGACCTTGCAGGTGTCGGTTACGGTGTTGTTGTTCTCGTCGGTGACGATGACCTTGATCTCAGCCGTGCCCTTTTTCGCACCGTA
>JAFSXA010000022.1 GCA_017450135.1 Clostridia bacterium
AAGCAGGCGGATTCGCCGAATATGCGAAAACCGCTGCTCCACAGGAAGGCTCTGAGCTCCTCGCTGTGCGACTGCGGCTGAAGGATGTATCTCTTGCTCCCGTCCTTCAGAAAAGGGCAGGCGCCGAGTATTTCCGCTATGAGTATACCGCCCATACCGGCTATCACTATGTCGTCCGCCTCGCCGGCGGAAACGTTGGCAAGCCCGTCGGAAAGGCGAAGGCTTATCCTGTCCGTCAGGCCGTTGGCACGGACGGTCTGAGCGGCGTTTTCAAGCGGCCCCTTCCTCAGATCTGCGGCAACGGCTCCGGTGATCCTGCCCTCAAGAATAAGGGCGGCCGGCAGGTAGGCGTGATCCGTGCCTATATCGGCGATCCTGACGCCGTCCCTGACCAGCTCCGCCGCCATTCTGAGTCTCGGCTTGAGCTTAGGCATTATTTGCTCGAAAAGTATTCGTTCAGCTCGTCCACGAGGGAATCCACGCTGATGCCGTGTACCGCGCACGCCATTTCAAGGCTCTCGCCCCTTGAGGCGGGGCAGCCCAGACAGTGCATTCCCATTTCAAGGAAAAACCTTGCGGTTTCCATATCTTCATCGAGGATATCGCCTATGAGTGTGTCCTTTGTAACTGTCATGTTAAAAACCTCCGTAAATAATGTTCTATATAATTATACACGTTTTCCGCTCTTTTTCAAGTTTTTGTTGTTAAATGCTTTTCAAATCTTTCCTTTTGTGATAATATAGAAGCCGGAGGCGGTGTTATGAAAAAATTTTTGTTTTATCTGATACAGTGGACCTGGGCTCTGCCCATCAATCTCATCGGGCTTATCGGGTACCTGATATTTGCCGTTATCCGCGGCTGCAGGCACGAGCGCTTCTACAACGCCACCGTGACCTACGTTCCGGGCAACTGGGGCGGAATATCCTTCGGCACATTCATCTTCATGCGCGAGGGCGCAGATGAGGAGTGGAGCTATGACACAAGGATACACGAATACGGCCACACCTGGCAGGCGCTCCTGCTCGGGCCGCTGTGGTTCCTTGTTGTAGCCATACCCTCGTTCATATGGTGCAATTTCAAGCCGTGTATAAATTACAGGAAGAATAACAACGTATCCTATTACAGCCTCTACTGCGAGGGCTGGGCTAACTCCTGGGGGCAGAAAGCTACCGGGCTCAAGCAGAAAAACGCCAAATAACTTACCGGAGAGATCGATATGAAAGTTACCTATGATGCCGCGGCGAAGATCAACCTGATGCTGGATATTCTCGCTGCGCTTGAAAACGGTTACCACAGCCTGTTTATGCTAATGCAGTCCGTCGGGCTCTATGACACCGTAAGTGTCGAAGATACCGGCGAGGGCGGGATCGAGCTTTTCTGCTCGGACGTCAGACTGCCGCGCGACAGGAGAAACATAGCATGGAAGGCCGCCGAGGCGTTTTTTGACGCCGCCAGAGCCGAAAGCAGGGGAGTGGCCATCCATATAGAAAAGCGGATCCCCTTTGCCGCAGGCCTGGCGGGAGGCAGCGCCGACGCCGCCGCGGTCATTGCGGCTCTGAACGATATCACCGGCGCCGGTCTTTCCGAGCGCGAGCTCTGCGATATCGGGCTCAAGGTCGGAGCGGACGTGCCGTTCTGCCTGACCGGAGGCACAAGGCTCGCACAGAATATGGGCGACATCCTCTCCGAGCTTCCGCCTCTCGGCGATTGCTTCATCGTTCTCGCCAAGCCGGACAGGAGTATATCCACCGCTGAGGCCTTCGGCGCGTTTGACGCCGCGCGAAGCATCAGGCATACCGACACCTGTGGGATGCTGTATGTCGCCGCCAACGGTGATTTTTATGGGATCTGCCGCAGGGCGAAGAATGTGTTTGAGCAGATAATCGAGGTGCCGGAGAGGGTGCCGATCAAGGGCGTGCTCAACCGCTGCGGAGCGCTGACCGCCTGCATGAGCGGCAGCGGCCCGACCGTCTTCGGTATCTTTGACGACGGGGAAAAGGCGAGCTCCGCCGCCGAGGCGCTCAGGGCGACGGTCAGGGACGTTTACCTGACAAAACCCGTGCGCAGAGGACTTGTCCGCAAGTCT
>JAFSXA010000023.1 GCA_017450135.1 Clostridia bacterium
ACGTCGTACACCGGTCTGCCGGGGTCGGGTGCATCCTTTAACCTGTTGAAATATGCTCTGTAAACGTGGATTATCTCACAGCCCGAATACCAGTTGTCAAACGAGAGATAATTGGGAATTTTGGGCTGGAGAGTAGAATACATACCGGTCGCGTCTATTACCAGATCTCCGTATATCGCCTCGCCGCCGACCTTGATACCGCAGACACGGTTGCCGAGCATTATGATATCCTCGACCTCGGCTTCAAAGCAAAACTTAACTCCGGCTTCTTTGCAGCTCTTAATGAGGTGAGCGTATATCTCACTGCGATATAGATAAAGCTCGAAAGCATCCTCGAGCGGCTTCTGCTGCAGGTTGATATAAGGGTCAAATGAAAAAATCATGTTCATCGAATAACGGTTTACCAGACCCTCCTCGGGCATTGGGAAGCCGGCATATGAAAGGCACTTGAAATCGAAGAAATCCTGCCAGTCGTGACCCAGCTCATCCTCCTTGTGCTTCTCATAGACTGTAACGTCCTGCCCCTGAGACGCAAGATTGAACGCCGCGGAGAGTCCTCCGTGACCTGCGCCTGCAACAAGAATTTTTGCCATTGCGGTTACCTCCTTATTCCTCTTCAAAATCCGTGTTTTCAATGTAATCAAGCAGCTCTCTTACACCTTCTCCGGTAACGGCGCTTGTAAGAAAGACCTTTTCACAACCGGCAAGCTCCAAAAGCTCCACCGCGTCTTTTATCTGCTCGGGCGTGGCGATATCCGTCTTGCTGACTACACCTATCACCGGCACGCTGAAAAACCTTGACTGCCCGGGCGAAAAGCGGAAGCGCTCATCTGTTGCATCCTGAAGGAACATTATAAGATCGCTGTCCGCCGCAGTAACGATAATCCCCTTGTAGAGCTGTCTGTTTTCAAGATATTCACCGGGCGTGTCGATTATGTTATTGATAACACCGATCGTCTGTGTTTTCTGATATTCTATTTTCATCCCGTTGATACGCTGGGAAAGAGTGGTCTTTCCGCAGGTGGACGAGCCGATGAGCATTACCTTCTTTTGCATATCAAGTCCTCGTGATCTCCGTTACGGCAAATTTCAGAACATCTCTCAGCGTGGAGAGAACGTCCCTCAGGGCGGCTTCAACGCTCGCAACGTCTCCGCAGATAACCAGAGAGCCGCTGAACCTGTCAACAAAGACGATATCGACGCTGGCGGCCTTGGTCGCAACGTCCGCACCGATGATGGCGGCCTCGCTCGGGGTTATCGTCATGATACCGAGAGCGCCCCTCTTTTTGCTGACTACGCCGAGTTTTTTATACAGGTCATCCTCCGGGTTCGCTATAAGGTGAGCCATGGTCACCTGCTTGCCGGGAACAAATTCCTGTATTATTCTCTGTTTATCCTGAAACACCTCGGACATATTATGCCTCCGTAATTACATCAATGATTCAAAAATCTCCGGGCGCGGATTCGGTATCACTACCTGAGACACCGTCATGCCCTCGGCATTCGGAGTGTTTATTCCGCACTTTACCGCCTCGCTGACGGCGGCGACCTCGCCGGTCAGTACGACAAATGATTTGCCTCCGATACCGGTCCCGAGCCTGACGTCTATAAGGTTGACCTCGGCGGCCTTGACAGCGGCGTCGGCGGCATATACCGCCGCAGTAACGCTGTAAAACTCCATTACGCCTATCGCGTTGGTTTCAAAGGGTTCGACCGCGGCGTTGATGGCCTTGATGACCTGCTGGTGCACCCTGGGTATAACGCAGCTGTCAACGGTATGGTGACCGCCGATAGCCATTCCGGCCTCGATAGACGATTTGACCGCGGCAACCTCTCCGGTAAAGAGTATATAGTATTTTCCCGGACAGCCGGCGCGGGCGAAAATCAGCTCCGTAGCCGCCGTCTTGAGTATGGCGTCTGCGGCCTCGATACCCTTTGCGATGCTGTTGAGTTCAAGAAATCCTATCGTTGTATACATATCTCTTCACCTACTTCTTTATATAAACTACGTCGTCCGCCGCCATGACCGTTCCGCCTATAGAGGCGTGGATATTGGCTCCGAGCTTTCCCTCGGGCGGCGAGGCTATCAGCTGACCCTTGCGCACCTTGTCCCCGACCTTGACGACCGGCACCGCAGGCGCTCCGATATGCTGATTAAGTGGTATTGATACCTCGGACGGCGTATATTCTTTGCAAGTTTTAATCGTATAATCATAGTATTTGCCGACGTCGGCTCTGTTGGCCGCGCGGCGCGACGGGATCTTGCGGTACTCTCTGTTTTTGTCGGCAACGCATTCTTCCCCCGTTTTTTGGTAACGTATGCCCTCCTTGGCAAGGGCTCTCTTTATCATAATATTCACCTGACGCGGCTGAAGCTGCATCGGGCAGGCGTAAAGTTCGCATACTCCGCATTCACAGCAGAGGTAAGCGTTCAGCGCCTCTTTATCCTTGATGATCTCCTCGACAGAGCCTGCCGCCATGCGGCGCATCATCTTATGCGGCTCTATCGCGTGGCCGAGCATATGGCGCGGACACAGCTGGGTGCAGAAATTGCACTGGATACAAGCTGATTTCGCACGGTTTACGGTATGCTCAACCGGCGTATGGTACAGATTGGCGATCCTGCTGTGAGTCGGCAGGATTATGAATCCGGAGGTCGTCTTGGTAACGACTGCCTTTTTCGCGTTTTCCGCAGTCATGGGTCTGCCCATCATGGGGCCTCCGCATACTACGAAATACTCGTCCAAGGGAGTTCCTCCGGCAAGCTCGAGACATTCCTCAAAAGAGGTTCCGAGCGGAACATGAAGTACGGTGGGCTCTCTGACCTCACCGGTCATTGTCAGATATTTTTCCGTGAACGGCTTTCCGTTTATCGCGTCGCTAATCGCCGCTACCGTCGCAACGTTCGAGACTACACAGCCTACATCCAGCGGTATTCCCGAGGGCGGAACGATCCTTCCCGTGACCTCGTAGACCATGACCTGCTCGTCACCGGCAGGATAAAAGCTGTCAAGCAGATGGAGCTTCACCCTTGAACCGAGGGCGAGAATGGCGACCTTCAGGGAGGCTATCTCCTCCTTGTACGCGCTTTTGAGCACTATTGTGCAGTCCTCGGCCTTCAGATGCTCCCTTATCGCATCGCAGGCAGATATTATCTCGGTGGCCCGGTGGCACATTATGTATCTGTCGGTACGAAGCAGTGGCTCACATTCGGCGGCGTTTACAATGAAATGCTCAACCTCGGCGTTATATTTGACGTGGGTCGGAAATCCGGCTCCGCCGCAGCCGACAATGCCGGCCTTGAATATCTTATCTGTAAGCTTCAATTATTTCACCTGCTTTTTGGAGAGCTGTTCTGTTTCGCGGTCGACCTCAATGGTATCGATGATGCCCACTATGGCGCAGTCCATCGCGACGTCGTCCCTGCCGAGCGCCCGTCTGGCTGTACTGCCGTTGACAACGAGGACTCTTTCGCCGACTCCGGCGCCGACAACATCGGCGGCAACAAACGGATCGCCGATTTTTCTGTTATCCTTGATCTCCTTGACGATCATCAGCTTGAGCCCTTCAAGGGTTTTTTCCTTTTTGGTCGCCCAGACGTGACCGATAACCTGGCAAATAATCATTATGCCGCCTCCTTAATCGGTAAACTTGACTTTGATCTGTGAATGATTGAATATATCCTTTGCTGAGGGAGTAATAACCGTTCCGCGCCTGAGGTAAACCACTCCGTCAGCCGCCTTGTCCCTTAGACTTACCGCGGCCTTTTCGGTAATTACCCTATCGACTGTATTGTCCTCAATGGCGTTCCTGTCAAGGTTTTTGCCGTGCCACTGCTCCCTGATAAGCTCCGCCCCGTAGGAGACGAGATTATTGACGTACCCCTCAAGCAGAGCATAGAATCTGCGGCTTGCCGTCTCCCTGCATTTTCTGTGCGGCAGTCCGGATTCCATAATATAGACCTTTTTAGACGTTAAAAATGCGTTTGAAATTGCGCAGACAGAAGGTCTGTTATCCTTACCGGCGGCGGCGTCCGCAAGCTCGGTCAGCGAGAGCTGCGTAACAAACACGCAGTCAAAGCCGGAGATATCGCCCTTGTAATCCGAAATATCGGCAAAGGAATATTTGTCAACAGCAAAGCCCGGCAAACCCGATTTGTCGCCTATCAGCAGAGCCAATGGGCGCGTTTCGGTTTTACCGTTTTCCTTATTTTTGTTCTCAGCCTCAGCGAGGGCCTTTATCACCTCTTTTGTGATAAGCTCGCAAAGCTGTTCATAGGTTAGATCTTCCGTTTCTATCACACCTGTCAGGGTATAATTGTGCCTGTCGAATCTTTTTCGAGGCAGCAGGCGTTTGCCTCGTCAAAATCGATGTGCATCGCGAGAGCGAATTTTTCACTGACCCTGATGATAACGTTATCAAAGGTGAGCGGCCGCTTTGTATTCACGGCTACCCTTACGCTTTGAGCGTCTTTCACTCCGTATTTTTCGGCGTCGGACGGGGTCATGTGAATGTGATTCTGCGCCACGATGACGCTGTTTACGGCGTCGTACACGGCGTTCTCACTGACGAGATACACGCTGCCGGCGCCTGTCAGATCGCCGGACAGGTTGACCGGAGCCTTGATGCCCAGGGCTCTGCAATCGGTCATGGACAGCTCAACCTGCACCGCCTTGCGCTCAGGCCCGAGCACGGCGACGTTTGCTATCTCACCCTTTGCGGTGACAAGCTTGAGTCTCTGCTCGCTGAGAAATTCGCCCGGCTGGGAGAGGTCGCGCTTTTTGGTCAGTCTCGCTCCCTTGCCGAAGAGCTGTTCGACCGCCTGAGTTGTCAGGTGCACGTGTCTCGCCGACGACTCAATGGGTATGGGAGTACTGCTGCCGGTATAATCGGACAATACCCGCTCCACGATTTTTCTTATTTCATTTTCGTTCATAGCTTCACCGTTTATCATATTTGCCGGCTGCCTTTTTACAAAAGATAATGTAAACACAGCTGCTCAGACGGTTGAGCGCTTCGATGATATCCGTCCTCTGAGTCTCCGAGCCGACGGTAAACGCTTCAACGGCGCAAAGCTCCGTCTCGCGCACAAAGGTACGCAGGGTATTCAGCGCGATACAGACCTCACCCATGGAATAATGCGGGACAGAATGCCTGATCCCGAATTCCTCATGGATGTGGTGGGAAACATACCGCAGCCTCTCCGTATCCATCCCGAGAAGCTCTATCCCGGGCAGCGGTTCGTCCTTGACCTCGCAGGCCAGT
The DNA here is from genome assembly GCA_017450135.1 of Clostridia bacterium. Taxonomy (GTDB): domain Bacteria; phylum Bacillota; class Clostridia; order Oscillospirales; family Acutalibacteraceae; genus CAG-488. The sequence goes on from JAFSXA010000023.1 coordinate 5,266, forward strand.
ATCATCTGCACGAACGACATCAGCTCGTCAAGCTCCTTCGCTATCTGAGGATATCCGTCCCTCTCGGCTGTAAGCTGAGTCTGCATTATCAGCGCCTCAAGACTGTCAAGCTTCCCTCGAAAGAGGATACGCGGATGATTCTTGCGGACAAGCAGATTACCCCTGAGATGCGTCATATGCTCGGGCTTTTCCGAATATGTCCTGCCCGTGACGTAATCAACGTACCGGGCGCTGCCGGACGCGGGTATGGCGGAATAGCTCATAAGCCCCCTGCCGAAGGTTCCCTTATCGGTCTTGCTTTGACCGACGGTCAGCTTCATGCCGTGGGTTCTGATATATTCCTTTGCCAGCGGAGTAACGTAAGTGTCCTCGCTGACAAAGACCTCGTCGCCGTCCCTGTCTGCATAAGAGCTTCGCAGGTCTGCTTCCGTCAGGATCTTCAAGCGCGTTTCCTCCTTTCTCAGAATGCTTAATCAGGCGCAGTACAGGCTATGCCGATCAGTTGCGGTCGCAGTTGTCAAGCGTGGGAAGGATGTACTCAACCTCGCTGTGCGGACGCGGAATAACGTGAACGGAAACAAGCTCGCCTACTCTTGACGCTGCGGAAGCGCCTGCGTCGGTAGCCGCCTTAACAGCGCCTACGTCTCCTCTTACCATAACGGTAACAAGTCCGCCGCCGACGTGTACCTTTCCGATAAGGTTAACGTTTGCAGCCTTGACCATAGCATCCGCCGCTTCTACCGAAGCAACGAGTCCCTTTGTTTCGATCATACCGAGTGCCTGTAATGTTGCCATGATGTTTTCCTCCTGAAAAAATCTTTATTTTGAAAAGCTTACGCTTTTTCAAGCTTGTTTGCAGCGGAATACCGCCGTTTATTTGTTGCCGGAAAGACGGTTCATGACCGCCTTGGTTATCGCTTCAACGTCCTGAGCCGAGAAGCCGGGTTTGGCTATCACGCTTGAGGCCACGGGATTCTTCTTCGGCGGCGGAACAGCGGCGTCAACATGGGCGTGCTGCTTGCTCTGCCTGATGTATTCCGAGTATCCGTTGTTTATATCCTCATTAAAGGAGCTGCCGTATACGTTCTGCTCCGCTCTTGCCGCCGGCGGCGCGCTTTCGACCTTTACGGAAACTGCCGCAGGCTTCGGATTCGTGCCTCTGACCTCTTCAAGCTCCCTCGCGCCGAAGGCGACCCTGCGCCTGTTGATAAGGTTGAGCGGAGTAATATTGTCCGAGGTCGCGCTGCCGCCCACCGCGCCGCAGCCGAGGGTCAGAGCGGGAGCAAGATTGGTGGTGGCTCCGACTCCGCCGAGAGCTCCGGGGGTGTTGACAAGCAGCCTTGAGACC
>JAFSXA010000198.1 GCA_017450135.1 Clostridia bacterium
CAGCAGGATGGATATGACGCCGGCCAGTGCGACGTACTTGCCGATCGAGCTGAGCCTCGGATCCACGTCAATCAGTATGCTTGCCGCAATGGGTGCTACTCCGAGCACGGTCAGGTAGACCGGTATGGTATCGAATATCGCGTCCCACTTTTTCCCCTCCTTCCACAGGATGTGGAAGTTGACCGCAAGGCCGAGGAAGAGGTGGCATATACCGAGCCCGAAGCTGAACATCAAAAGCTTTATCGGGTCGTCGAGCGGCTCAAACCACAGAGCCGTTGTTTTAATGGTTTTGCCGAAAAAGTCGGAGGCGATTATCTGCGGCAGATCGCCGAACCAGCTTCCGAAAAGGACTCCCCAGAACACCGTACTGACACCGCAGTTGCGGAACATGGTCAGGCTCCTTCTGAGTTTGCCCTCGACGGTCGTCTTTTTGAGAATAATTGAGGTGACGATGAACATCACCAGTCCGTATCCGGCGTCCGAAAGCATCATACCGAAGAAAAGATAGTAGAAGAACGACATTACCGGGCTCGGATCGACGTCACGCTTATCGGGCAGGGCGTACATTTCCGTGATGCCCTCTACGGGCTCCGAGAACTTGCCGTTCCTGAGCAGGACGGGCACGTCCTCGTCCTCGCCGGGCTGTGAGACGGTTATCGCCGCCGTGTATCTGCTCTCAAACTCGTCCACCAGACCCTTGATGTATCTCTCGGGAACAAAGCCGCTGATGACGAAAGTTTTTTGAGTGACGGCGAGCTCGCCGAGAGCCTTGTATTTATCTATCCTGAGATTCAGATAGTCGCAGAAGAATTCGATATCCCTCTGCTTGCCTTTGTAGCCCGTTATGGTCTCGCGGCATTTTTCCTCCTCGTTTTCGAGCGAGGCTATCTCCGCGCCGAGCTTTTCGATCTCACCGGAGGGGGTCAGCCTGCTCGATGACTGGAGCGGGACGAAGCCCGCCTCACGGAGCAGAGCGTAGACGCCGTCGGCGTCGTCCCTGTGGCAGATCGCCGCGATACACGCCTGGCCCTTGGAAAGATCGATGAGCTTGACGACAACTCCGTTTGCCGGTCCGCGTCCCTCAAAGATCGCGTCAAGCTGTTCCTCGCTTTTGATATCCGGTATGGCGCCCAAAAACGCCGCCGTATACCTTGTGCCGGAGAAATTCTGCGGAATGTCAAGCCTTTCCCACGTTTTCAGCGCGTCGATCTGAGCGTTCAGCCTCGCGACGCTGACCTTGATCTCCTCGATCCTCTTTGCGCTGTCGTTAATACTGCGGCACATCGAAAAGACCCTGTCATTGTCCGTTTTCTTTTTCGCAAACGCATCCGTGCTTATCGGCGTTCTGCCGTTAAGGCTCGCCAGCAGAGAGCTTTTTTCCGGAGCAAAGGAATTGAGAGTACCGAGCGCGGCGGCAGCCGCCGAGAGGCTCCTTTCAAATCCGGCTATGCTCGTCGAGGTATTGACCTTGGAGAGCTTATCGTCCTCGATATCGCAGAACTCCATGACTCCCCTTCTCTGTAGACGTTCAAGTATGCTTTTTCTTTCAGACGCCATAGCAATGATCTCAACCTTTTGCATAGGCACTTTTGCCATTATCTATCACCTTCTTAAAAACCGCGTCGGGGATTATTCAAAAAGAGTATTCCTTATTATTTCATACGCCCGGTCAGCCTTCGGCGCTGCTTCGGAGGATATAAGCGCGGCCTTCTGAGCCGCCGCGGCAAGGGCGTCGCTGTTTTTTCTGTCCGCCTGAGCCTTGGCCGCCTCTATGATACCGTTCGCCTCCGCCTCGGCGTTCCGGATGATCTCGCGGCATTTTTCCTCGGTCAGACGCGCCTCGCGCGAAACGAGCTCGTCCGCCTCGTCCCTGGCTTTGGCTACACGGCCGTCAGCCTCCGCCTCTTTTTCGAGGATCTTACCTACGGTTTCCGTAACCATAAATACTAAAACACCTCCCGTTTTGTCCGTATTGCAGAAAAGGAGCTATCCCGGCAGACAGCTCCCCTTTTAATTGAAATAAACCATCAAGGATGTGACCGCTCGCGATCACATAGACATTATATAATAACCGGCCGCAATAATCAAGTATTTTTTTGTAAAAACACAGACCGTTTTCCGGCCGAAAAGGTTCTGGGTCATCTCTCCTCACGGAAATATGTGAGTCCGAGGCTCTCCGGAGGAAGATCCTCCCTTTTCTTTCTCGCACTGACAGCGACAAGTACGATTATCGTAACAACGTAGGGAGCCATCTGAATAAGCTCCTGAGTGCCCATGTTGATGTTGGGCATTATGCCGGTCAGATAGTTGTGGACTATGTAGAGTCCGCCGAAAAGGATGGAGCCGAGTATACTGAGGTTTGGTCTCCAAATCGTGAATATTACCAGAGCTATCGCAAGCCAGCCCCTGTCGCCGAAGGCGTCGTTCGACCAGATGCCGCAGGCGTAGTCCATAACGTAGTACAGACCGCCGAGACCGGCTATCACGCTGCCCACGCAGGTCGCTGTGTACTTGTATCTGCTGATATTAATTCCGGCGGCGTCCGCGGTAGCAGGATTCTCACCGACCGCCCTGAGGCTCAAACCCGCCCTCGTCCTGTTAAGGAACAGAGTCGTTATAATTGCAATTATAATTGCGGAGTAGGCAAGGAAGCTGTAAGAGAACAGCACCTCGCCGACGACTCCCAGCCGGGATGCAAAAGGCAGGGTCTTTGAAAAATACGAGCTTGTCAGCGACAGCGTTATCGACGGAACGTCTGTGTTGGTCAGCTTGATCAGCGAGCCGCCGAAGAAATTGCCGAAGCCTATACCGAAGGTCGTGAGTGCAAGACCCGTGACGTTCTGATTCGCCCTGAGCGTGGTCGTAAGGAACGAATAGATGAGTCCCATGACAAATGAGCCGAATATGCAGCAGATGAGCGGGATGAACACGATCAGGAACGGGTTCGCCGCGTCGGGGCTGCTGAGTGAATTCTCATAAAGGAAGGCGCCTATGACTCCCGAGATACCCCCGACGTACATTATGCCGGGGATGCCGAGGTTCAGGTTTCCGCTCTTTTCCGTAATGATCTCACCCGTGGAGCCGTAGAGAAGCGGTATGCCCTGCATAATGGCGCGCTGAATAAATGAAATGATCATTTGTCCGCCACCTCCTTATGGGATTTACGGAATTTTATCTTGTAATTGAGGAAGAACTCGCTGCCGATTATGAAGAAAATTATGATGCCGGTGATGATGTCCGAGAAAGAATCGTTAAGGCCGAACACCGTGGATATCTCTATCGCGCCCTTCTGGAGAAATACCAGCAGTAATGAGGTGAGTATCATATAGAACGGATTGAACTTGGCGAGCCATGAGACCATGATCGCGGTAAAGCCTCTGTTTGCCGCCGTGTCTCTTGTGATGGTATGATCCGTGCCGGAGACAAGAAGCACACCGGCTATGCCGCATATGGCGCCCGAGAGCAGCATAGTTCTGATTATGACCTTTTTGACGTTGATGCCTATGTATTTTGCAGTGTTCTCGCTCTCGCCGACAACGGATATCTCATATCCGTGCTTTGAGTATTTGAGATAGATGTAGATAAATACCGTGAGAACGGCGACTATGATAATATTGAGCAGATACTTCTGCCCGAACAGCTCGGGGAACCAGCCCGCCTCAGTGCCGCTGTTGATAACGCCGATCTTGCCTGAGCCGGCAGGCACAGACCATTTGTATACATAGTAGGAGATGAGCTGTATCGCGATATAGTTCATCATGAGGGTGAAGAGCGTTTCGTTCGTGTTCCATATCGCCTTGAATATGGCAGGTATGACCGCCCATATCGCGCTCGCGGCGATGCTGACTACGATTATAACCACCATCAGCAGCGCCGGCGGCAGCTTGTTGCCGAGTAGGATCATACACGCCGCCGTGGCGAAGCCGCCTATGAGCACCTGACCCTCGGCGCCGATGTTCCAGAATTTCATTTTGAACGCAGGCGTAACGGCAAGCGACACGCAGAGAAGCATGGCTGTGCTCTGAACAAGCCCCCATACCCTGCGCTCCGTGCCTATCGCGCCTTCGATCATTGTCTTATAAATACTTATGGGATTGTCGCCCGTGAAGAGGACGATGACCACGGCGCATACTATGAGAGCTGCCGCGACCGAGGCTATCCTTATCGTCCACAAGAGCCACATTGGCAGGCTCACGCGCTTGGAAATATGGAACAACGGTTCCTTTGTCGTCCTGTCTCTGTTTTCAGACATCGGCCTCACTCCTCTCCGCGCCGCTGTTTCCCTTAGTCATCAGCAGGCCTATTTCATCTTTTTTCGCCGACCTTCCGTCAACCACGCCGGTGATGCGTCCTGCGGAAATAACGATTATCCTGTCGCAGAGCTCGATCAGAACGTCGAGATCCTCGCCGACAAAGATAACGGCGACGCCTTTCTTCTTCTGCTCATTGAGCAGGTTGTATATCATGTATGACGAGTTTATGTCAAGTCCCCTGACCGGATAGGCCGCCATAAGCACCGTGGGGGAAGATGCGATCTCACGGCCGACGAGCACCTTTTGGACGTTGCCGCCCGAGAGCCTTCTTACCGGGGTCTGGGTATCGGGCGTGACCACCTGAAGCTCCTCAACGATCTTGTCGGCAAGCTCCTTCGGCTCCTTCCGTCTGAGGAATGCCGAATTGCCCTTGCGGTAGCTCCTGAGCATCATATTGTCCGTGATGCTCATGTTTCCGACCAGTCCCATTCCTATCCTGTCCTCGGGAACGAATGAGAGACGGACGCCGAGGTTGCGTATCTGCAGCGGGGTCTTGTCCCTGAGATCTTCTTCCTTCCCCGTCTTGGGATCTATGTAGTATATCTCTCCCGAATCCAGCTTCTGCAGGCCGGCTATCGATTCGAGCAGCTCCTTCTGACCGCTGCCTGCGATACCGGCGACGCCGAGTATCTCGCCGCTCCTGGCGGTGAAGGAGACGTTGTTGAGCATTCTGACTCCGTCCCTGTTCACACAGTTCAGGTTTTTGACAATTACGCGGTCAACGGGGTTTTCGGGCTCCGGTCTGTTGATATCGAGGCTGATCTTTTCGCCGACCATCATCTCGGTCAGGATCGCTTCGGTCGCCTCCGAGGTCATTATCGTGCCTATGTATTCGCCCTTTCTCATAACGGAGACTCTGTCTGAGATCTCAAGCACCTCGTGGAGCTTGTGTGTTATGATTATTATTGACTTCCCGTCCTCCTTCATTTTGCGAAGGACGTTGAATAGCTTTTTCGTCTCCTGCGGGGTGAGAACCGCGGTAGGCTCGTCAAGTATCAGGATATCGGCGCCCCTGTAAAGCACCTTGATTATCTCAACGGTCTGCTTTTCGGATACCGACATCTCATATATCTTCTTATTGATATCTATATCAAAGCCGTACCTGTCACA
>JAFSXA010000199.1 GCA_017450135.1 Clostridia bacterium
ACCTTTTTGATACTGTTATTCAGCGGCATTTCCGTCACCTCCCATCATCGCGATAAATCTGTCAAATAAAAATCCGGTGTCCTTTGGGCCGGAGCAGGCCTCGGGATGAAACTGAACTGTGAAAACGTTCTTGCCCGGATACTCCATACCCTCGCAGGTTCCGTCGTTGGCATTGACAAAGCTCTGCTCGGCTCCCGTACCGGCAAGGCTGTCCGCTACGACGGCATAGCCGTGGTTCTGGCTCGATATGTAGGTCCTGCCGGTCTCAAGCTGCTTGACCGGCTGATTGACTCCGCGGTGGCCGTATTTGAGTTTTACGGTGCTGCCGCCCATCGCGAGGGCTGTGAGCTGATGCCCGAGGCAGATACCGAAAACAGGAACCTTCCCAATCAGCCGCCTGATCTGAGCTATGGGCGTCGTATTCTCCTGCGGATCGCCCGGGCCGTTTGAGAGCATTATGCCGTCCGGACGCGAAGCAAGCACCTCGTCCGCCGGCGTATCGTAAGGCACTACGGTCACGCTGCAGCCGCGGCGGACCAGCTCACGGATTATATTCTTTTTCGCCCCGTAATCAAACAGGGTCACGTTGTATTTTGTTTCTTCGGGCTCAACCGTATACTTTTCGGCACAGCTGACGCTTTTGACAGCGTCGGTGACCCTGTATTCCCTGAGCTTGTTGAAATCAACTGAGGCGGGGTCGGAGGTTATCCTCGCGTTCATAACGCCGTGTTCGCGGATTATCATCGTGATCTCACGCGTATCGACGCCGCAAACGCCTATTATCCCCTGCTTTTTCAGAAAGGCGTCGAGATCATACTGCGACCTGAAATTTGAGGGAGCCTCGCACCACTCGCGAACTACATAGCCGCTGACACAAGATTTTTCACTCTCAAAATCTTCTTCGATTATACCGTAATTACCGATGAGCGGAAAGGTCTGCATAACTATCTGGCCGTAATAGCTCGGGTCTGTCAGGGTCTCTATATAGCCGCCCATGCCCGTTGTGAAAACAAGCTCTCCGGTTATTTCGCCGTCCGCGCCGAAGCGCCTACCCTCAAAGGTATGCCCGTCCTCCAGCACAATATAAACCTTCTTCATTCAATTACCTCCGGATCATAAAGTGGCCGCCATAACAGCCTTTATGGTATGCATCCTGTTTTCAGCCTCTTCAAAGACTATTGATCTGTCGCTCTCGAAGACCTCGTCCGTGACCTCCATGGCGTCCCTGCCGAACCTCTCGCCCATCTCTCTGCCGACCTCCGTTTTGAGATCGTGATATGCCGGCAGACAGTGCATAAACACTGCGTCGTCGGCAGCCGCATCCATCAGCGCGGAATTCACCTGATACGGCGCAAGATCGTCAATTCTTTCAGCCCAGACCTCGACAGGCTCTCCCATCGAGACCCAAACGTCGGTATAAATCACGTTAGCACCCTTTACAGCCTTGAAGGGATCGGTCTCAAATCTGAGCGTCGCGCCGGACACCTCGGCTATCCCGGTGCACTCGGCTATCAAGGCCTCATCAGGGAAGTATTTCCGAGGGGCGCAGGCGGTGAAATTCATACCCATCTTGGCGCAGCCGACCATAAGGGAATTGCCCATATTGTAGCGGGCGTCGCCCATATAAACAAAGTTGATGCCCTTCAGTCTGCCGAAGCGCTCCCTGACAGTGAGAAAATCGGCAAGTATCTGCGTCGGATGGAACTCGTTTGTAAGCCCGTTCCAGACAGGAACCTTTGAATACTTTGCAAGCTCCTCGACTATCTCCTGCCCGTAGCCGCGGTACTCTATACCGTCAAACATCGAGGCAAGCACCCTTGCGGTGTCCGCGATGCTCTCCTTTTTGCCGATCTGCGAGCCCTCCGCAAGATAGGTCGAACTCATGCCGAGGTCGTTCGCCGCGACCTCAAAGCTGCACCTCGTGCGGGTACTCGTTTTTTCAAAAATAAGCGCGACGTTCTTGCCCTCGTGGAGTCTGTGCGGAACGCCGGATTTTTTCTTTTCCTTAAGCTCAGCCGCCAGATTGAGTAAATACACGATCTCCTCAGCCGAAAAATCAAGAAGCTTCAAAAAATCTCTGCCTTTTAAATTAATCATATGATCACCGTCCGTTTTAAAAAACGGGGGCTGTCGCATTCAGCGAAGAACAAAAAGAAAATCTTATATAAAACTTAGGTGCAGAAGTTAAGATTTTTTC
>JAFSXA010000200.1 GCA_017450135.1 Clostridia bacterium
CAAGCTGGTCAAGATGTTCAGGGAGATCCCGGAGACGAACAATATGCTCCACGGCGATTTCCACATTAAAAATATCATGCGCCAGGGCGATGAGAATCTGCTGATAGATATGGACACTCTTTCCGAAGGTCATCCGATCTATGAGTTTGCCGCGATCTACGCCGCCTACATCGGCTTCAGCTGTATTGATAAAGAAAACGGCGCCAAGTTCCTGGGCATAACTTCCGATCAGTGCAATGAATTCTGGGATTGCACCATGAAATATTATTTTGATGATAAGTCCCGGGAATTCATTGACGGGATCGAAAAAATATCGGAGATCATCTGCTACACAAGGATCCTGCGCCGCACCCTGCGCAGAGTCGGTATGGACGATCCCGAGGGCAGAGCAATGATAGAATATTGCAAGGATTATCTGATCAAAAACGTGCCGACTGTGGAGAAGCTCTATTATTGACAGGCGATCCGAAAAAGGCTCAGGCTTGAAATACTGATTTAGGGGGAATAACTATGAATACGGTGGTCGAAAAGACAGACACAAAGCTTGTCGTCACGGTCGGAAGCAGGGTTGATACCAACAATGCACCCGAGCTTGAAAAGGTGGTTTTTGACAATATCGAGGGCGTTGAGCACTTGATACTTGATCTGAAGAATCTGGAGTACATATCTTCGTCGGGTCTGCGTGTTATTCTGAAAGCGCAGAAAAAGATGAACACTCAGGGCTCGATGGTTATCAAAAACGTATGTCAGGACATTATGGAAATTTTTGACATGACGGGCTTCAGCGAGATAATGTCGATAGAATGAATGTAAGGGCGTCCTGTATCGGGAGCAAGATGCTTCATATGAAATTAGTTGTAAGGATGCTCAATCAGGTTAGGGCGAAAAACCCGGGATTATTTCAGGCATGGCTTAAAACAGCGTAGATCGATTTGCGGCTGTGCGCCGCAGTTTGACGGTTTAACCATGCTTTGATTTGAGAGGAAGGGAACCGAATTGAAACAGACTCTCACCATTGACGCTTTAAATGAGAATCTCCATTCAGTGATAGATTTTGTCGATGAGCAGCTCGAGCTGAACGGCTGCAATATGAAGGAGCAAATGCAGATAGAGCTTGCGCTTGAAGAGATGTTCGTCAACATAGCGAACTACGCGTATGAAGGCAGGACCGGAAAAGCGGAAGTCATATTCTCCTGCGATAACGGCGTTGCCGAAATTACGCTGTCCGACAGCGGAAAGCCCTACGATCCGCTGAAAAAAGCCGATCCCGACACAACTCTTTCCGCCGAGGAAAGGAAGATAGGCGGTCTTGGTATTTTCCTTGTCAAGAAGAATATGGATAACGTGGCTTACAGGTATGAGGACGGCAAAAACATATTCACCATGAGCAAAAGGATAACTAAATAATAACACAGTTAAAAAGGGCAGGATGCGGAAACCTTGGTTTTGCATCCTGCTTTGCTGTATAATCCATGAAAAAACATGGTGCAGAAACTTCTCGCTTCTGCACCATGTTTCAATTATAATTGTTTTTGTTCCTGCTGAACGTGAACGTCCTGACTTACGACTCAACCTTGGACGTCGACGGGTCGTCCCAGTTCATCGAATAGTTAGCGGTGGAGTTGTAGTTGAAGGTGAGGGGAACAGTGCCGACTGTGGCAAGCGTTCCCTGACCGGTGATGACCGTATCGACGGCAACGTTGCGATGGAGCTCAAGCTTGGTCAGATGATCGGTTTCCTTGTCTATTGTCGCTTTGATGGTGCCGATATGATAGTTTGCATTGTATGAATCAAAGGTCATAAACTGAGCAACGCTCTTGAAATTATTGATTATCTCCGAATCATCGGTGATCTTGAAGATTTTGCCGAAGACGCCGCTGTCCTGAGTGGGATTGAATTCGGGATAGATCGTCACATAGATAACATAATATCTGTCATGCAGGTTGTCCGTGATGAATGCGCTTCTGATATCGGTCGGCTCAAGCTTCGCGGCATTTTCTGACCCCATGAGCGGGAAAACGTCCTTTGCGCTCTGACCGTATTCAGAGGATTGTTCGAATTCCTCTTGCGTCAGCTCATTGGCCACCGTTTTGAATGCTGCGTCGACGTATTCATTCTCACAGTCCGCTCCGCCTGCGTCCTGATCGAGGGAATAGGAGACGGCGGGCTTTTGTGTTTTAACGTCGGATATAACCAGATTGAGTCTTTCAAGAATTTCGTTCTTTGTCTGAGGGATAGCTCTGGCGTATTTTATTTTCTCATCTTCCTCACCGCCAAAATCGCAGGAGCAGAGTGAAAACAGAGACACCGCCACGAGAACCAGTGCTAAGATACGAATAACTTTTTTATTCACGAGCAAACAACTCCTTAGTTTTATGTTTATACTATTGTAACATAAAAGGGAATAAATGCAAATAGTTTTTTGAAATTTTATGAAATTCCTTTTTCATCAAAAAGAAAAGCGGTCTCAAGAGCGATTTTCAAGCCGTTTTCTATCATTTTCGGGCTGAGATTGTCCTCGGTATCAAGGCGTGTGTGATAGTAGCGCGCCGGAGCCGGATCCATAGCCGTAAATGCTGCGGCGGGTATACCTGCCTGAGATGCTGCTGCGGCGTCGGTTGCGCCAAGCTCAATGGCCTTGACGGGAACGTCGAAGCCTGCGTTTGCGGCGGCCTCGCGCATTAGACCTGCTACCCTCAAGTCGTTTTTGACTACGCCGGACATATCCTTATCGTATATTGCCATGAAGTCTTCCTCGCGAACATTGTCAACGGCAATGAATATCGTCTCAACGTCCTTTTCCGCCTTCATTTCAGCGCCGTGAGCCTTTGCCCATGCCTTGACTCCGCGCAGTCCGCACTCTTCGCCGCTCGAGAGCATGACGTTTAGCTCAGTGTTCTCAAATCTGATATCGTTTGCGTCAAGGAGCTTCATTACCGCCGTGCAGACCATGCAGCCGGACATATCGTCGTTCGCGCCGACAACGGGACGTTTGTAATTTACAAAACCGATAGCTAAACAGAGCACCGGAACGGGAACATACATGGCGACCGCTATGATCTTTGAATAAATATCTCCGTTCGTCCATACAGCGGGGCTGCCGTGGATAACGGCATAGATACCGCCCAGGAGGTTGAAGGCAATGGCAACGCCTGCCATTACGATTATAAATGTGACCATCTTGTGGCCTCCGTGGTAGGTGTAGGTCCATTCAAAAGCGGAGTCGGTATGGCCGCAGAGGATGATGCGCTTCTTCACGTCGCCTGTGGGCTTCCGTGTGCCGATGATATAGCGGGAGGTCTTTTTAGGGAAGAAGATATCGAGTACCGGCTTGTATAACACAAACTCAAGCAGAATGATCAAAAAGGTCAGCGCTGACAGCACTATGGGCGCTACCGGGATGCCGAAGGTGTAAAGCGCAGTCGAGAGCATCAGCAGTACGGCTCCGAGCGGAACCCAGAACATAAACGCCTTGTCGGAGCATTTGAATTCCTCACGTGTGACGGAATCACTGATTGTTTCCAGCTCCTTGCCGAGATACTCCTGAGCCTTGGCTTCACTTTCACTGCCTACGGGACGCGGGCCGAAGGATTTGCAGACGGTTTTGATGTGCTTTATTGCGTAATTGGTATAAAGACGCACCTCTGAGTTGTAGTTTTTGATGGTTTCGGATGGTTTCATTGAGGCAATCTGTCCTTTCAGAGTATAAAATTAAATGTATTGTTGACAATACGTTTTTTTAATAATAAAATATAAACATGATATTAATTGAAAGCGAATGATTATGATTGAATAAAAAAATGACTCCCAGAATAATAAGGATCATAGCCCTGGAGTGCGTGATAATAATTATCGCGATCACTATGATCGGCGCCGCCGTGACGGAGCATAACCGCTTCAAGGAGGAGGGCTCAAAAATTGCGGCAGAGGAGGCCTCGAGCGCCGTACCCGTTGAGGGCAAGACCTCTGCGGAAAAGACGACGGAAAAGGAGACTACGTCGGCTCCCGAAAAAAAGAGCAACTATGAATACTCCTACGCCGGCTTTGACCCCGCCGTTGCGGACACTTCCTCCGGCGTGTCCGGTCTGCTGCTGAACCGCGATTTTGTGCTCCCGGATAATTACAAGCCGGTTCTCAAGGAGATCGTAAGCGGCTCCGGAGTCTACCTTGACGAGAGGGCAGCGCCCTATTTTCAGGCAATGTATGACGATGCGAAGGAGGACGGGATAGTCCTCAATCCTCTGTCGGGCTACCGCTCGGTACAGAGGCAGAAGCGCAGCTTTGAGAACATGATAAAAACGATCATGAGGGAGGAAGACCTCGACAGGGAAGACGCGACTAAGGCCGCCGCCGAGAGGATGATGCTCCCCGGATCAAGCGAGCATAACGCCGGGCTTGCCGTGGACGTGTGCTCACAGGCGAAAAGCTTTGAGAACACGAAGGAATTTGAGTGGCTCAGCGAGAACGCCGCCGATTACGGCTTTATCCTGCGCTATCCCAAGTCGGACGAAGCGCAGAAGCAGACCGGCATGGACTACGAGCCGTGGCACTACCGCTTTGTGGGCGTCAACGCCGCAAAGGAGATCAAAAGAAAGGGCGTCACCCTTGAGGAATACCTCGGCGCGGTTCAATCGGTGTCCGAGCCCTCCCTGACGTCGTCGTGATGAATGACCTTTTTAAAGGTTTTCAGAATAATTTTAATATCAAGCAACAAGCTCTGATTCTCGATATACTCTTTATCGAGCAGAGCTTTTTCTTCTATTGAAAGATTGTCCCTGCCGTTTATCTGAGCAAGGCCGGTGATCCCGGGCGTGACGGAATAGACGTTGTATTCCTCCCTGAGCCTGCGTATGTTTTCTTCGGCAGGTATCAGCGGACGGGGGCCGACAAGGCTCATGGTTCCGTTGAGAATGTTGAAAAGCTGGGGCAGCTCGTCTGTGCTGTAAACGCGGAGGAATCTGCCGACCTTGGTTATCTTTTCATCCGCGTCCTTGAGCTCCTCAGTGGCTATATCGCCGGTGCCGTTGCGCATCGTGCGGTATTTGTAAACAGTAAAAAGCTTGTTTCCCTTACCGACTCTCTGCTGTTTGAAAAGCACCGGTCTGCCGTCGGTGATAAGGATTATGAGAGAAACGATGATCATAACAGGGGACAGCAGGATGATCCCTATCAGTCCCGCAAGAAAATCGAGCGCTCTTTTCATCTTTTATCCTCCCGGAATTCAACTGCCTTTTGATTATCTGATCTTGTTCCAGAGCACGTAATCGTCTATCAGCACGGCGCGCACCGGAGCTCCGTCAATGGCTCCCATTTTTACCGGCAGGGCTATAAGGAAATAGTCGCCGGGTTCGACCGCGGAAAGGTCGAGATTTTCGAGTATAGCAACACCGTTGCCGAGGAAAGCCTTGTGCGGCTTTATCTGATTGCCTGATTTGCCTACGGAATCTGCGTCGGTGCCTATCAGGCGGATGCCTGTATCGACCGCCTCATACGCCGCGCTCTCCATAAAAAAGCTCTGTGAATCGCCCTTGATGAGCAGTCTTTCGCATTTTTTGGGGAAATGCGCGTTGACGTACTCGCCGGTTATAACTCCCGGAGGGACCTCTATGACGGTGCACTGACCTATGTATTTATACAGATCCGCGTCCTCGATGGTTTCCCCGCCGTCAAGAAAATGGCAGGGGGCGTCCGCGTGGGTCGCCGTATGGACGCAGGCGTAGACTGCGGAAAGATTGCAGGCGTCTCCGTTTTTTATCGAGCTGACCGTTTCAAGCCTTGTTTCGGGGTCGCCGGGGTATTCGATCGTTGTCAGCAGAGGACGCGATATGTCTATGATATTCATCTTCCACGGACTCCTTTTGGATTATTTGCCGAGCTCGGAAAGGGAGGCCTGCTTGAGATACGCGTTGATAAAGCCGTCCAGATCTCCGTCCATAACGGCGTTGATGTTGCCCATTTCAAAGCCGGTCCTGTGATCCTTGACAAGGGTGTACGGCATGAAAACATAGGAGCGTATCTGACTGCCCCAGCCGATCTCCTTCTGCTCGCCCTTGATATCCTCTATCTTGTCAAGATGCTCTCTCTCCTTGATTTCGAGCAGCTTTGATTTGAGCATCCTCATCGCGACCTCGCGGTTCTGATGCTGGCTTCTTTCCACCTGGCAGGATACAACAATGTTGGTGGGTATATGGATAAGCCTGACGGCGGAGGAGGTCTTATTTACCTTCTGACCGCCTGCGCCGGAGGCTCTGTATACCTCCATGCGGATGTCCTCGGGATTGATCTCAACGTTGATGGTGTCGTCGATCTCGGGCATGACCTCAAGGGAGGCGAAGGAGGTGTGCCTTCTGCCGGAGGAGTCAAAGGGGGAAACGCGGACAAGCCTGTGCACTCCCGCCTCGCTCTTCATGTAGCCGTAGGCGTTCTCGCCCTCGATACGCAGAACGGCGGATTTCAGCCCCGCCTCGTCGCCGTCAAGAAAGTCTATCATACTGACCTTGAAATTGTGCTGTTCGCCCCAATGGGTGTACATCCTGACAAGCATCTGATTCCAGTCCTGAGCCTCTGTTCCGCCTGCACCGGCGTGGAAGGTGAGGATGGCGTTCTTGCCGTCGTATTCGCCGGAGAGCAGGGTGCTCAGTATCTGATTGTCAAGCTCCTTGACAAAGTCGTTTACGCTCGTTTTGCACTCCTCAAGCATATCGAGATCCTCCTCCTCGTCGGAAAGCTCGATCATTGTAAGAGTGTCCTCAAACGAAGCGTTTAGATTTTCATATTTTGATATTTTGTTTTTGAGTGAGGCAATTTTCTGCAAAACCACCTGAGTGCCGGAAACGTCGTCCCAGAATCCGTTTTCCGCCGTTTTCGCCTCAAGCTCTGCAACTTCATTCTTCATTTTTTCAAGTCCGAGCGCCTCGCCCAGATCCTTGAGCTTATCCTCATTGTCAAGCAACTGCAATCTTAATTCTTCAAACTGGATCATTGGAATACCTCACATAGACGATTACATTTTTTTACCAACTAATTATACAGTATTCTTCATAATATGTAAAGCAAGTTGAAAAAGAAATTAAAAAAAAGTTAATAAATTCACTTCAATATTTATTTATACTGTGATATAATGGTTAAAATATCAGAGGTATAAAATTTTGGAGAA
Organism: Clostridia bacterium; assembly: GCA_017450135.1. Lineage (GTDB taxonomy): Bacteria > Bacillota > Clostridia > Oscillospirales > Acutalibacteraceae > CAG-488. The sequence goes on from JAFSXA010000200.1 coordinate 7,157, forward strand.
CGTCTATGGAATATATAAATCAGATCTGTGACGGCTGCGGCAGAGAGCTGACGAAGGATGACGATATCGTCGTATGCCCTGTCTGCGGAACGCCCCAGCACAGAGAATGTTACAATAAAAACGACCGCTGCGTGCACGAGGAGCTGCATGAGTCCGGTTATGTGTGGAAAGCGCCGGAAAAACCCGAGCCGGAGAAAAAGCAGGAAGTGCCGCAGGGGAACACGGTCCCGTTTTTCCAGATGACGGGAAAGGATGAGGAGGTCCGCAACGTTTTCCTCGCCGGTACGGGGATCAGCCCCGATGAGGACGTCGACGGGGTAAAGGCGAGCGAGGCGGCTCTTTATATTCAGCAAGGCGCCGGCAGATATTTAAAAAAGTTCCTGAAAACAAATGGCAAAAAATTTGCTCTGTCATGGAACTGGGCGGCGTTCTTCTTCAATCCGCACTGGTTCTTTTACCGCAAGATGTATAAGGCGGGCTTCATCTTCCTTGGCGTTATCATTGCGCTGAATGTGGCGTTTGTTTCGCAGGCGGATAAGATCGAGGACTATTACGAGTACCTTAACACGGCGCGGCAGGAGCTGGTCGAGCTGACCGATAACGCTGAGGATGCTGAAAGCGCGGAGAATCAGGCGGGCATTATCGCCCTGTCCCGTGAGGTCGAGAGCAAGACGCGTGAGGTCATGCCGACCTTTGTGGTGTATCTGCTGGTAGTCTCGGTCATACCGAGCGTTGTCGCGGCGCTTATTGCCAACAGTCTCTACAAGCGCAAGATGCTCATGGATATTGATGAGGCGCACAGCCTTGCCGATGATCCGCGCCAGGCGTCTATAGGCATCATCAGGCGCGGCGGCGTTTCGATAATCGCGCCGGTGGGAAGCCTTGTGATAGTCACATATCTTCCCAATATTCTGCTTAATATCGCAAGTAAAATCAATTTATAGAAATACGGAGGAGTTATTATGAAAGTCAGAAAAGCGGTCATACCCGCTGCCGGTCTCGGCACAAGAGTTCTGCCGGCGTCAAAGGCAGTCCCCAAGGAGATGCTCAATATCGTTGACAAGCCTGCGATCCAGTACATTGTCGAGGAAGCGGCCGCCGCGGGGATCGAGGATATCCTCATCATCACCAACCGCGGCAAGGGCGTCATAGAGGATCATTTTGACCACAGCTATGAGCTTGAAGACAAGCTCTCGAAGAATCCGTCAAAGAAAAAGATATATGATGACGTTCTCTACTGCTCGAATATTGCGAACATATATTTTGTACGCCAGAAGGAGACAAAGGGTCTCGGCCACGCGATAATGTGCGCCAAAAACTTTGTAGGCGACGAGCCGTTCGCCATCCTTTACGGCGACGACGTAATTATCAACAATGAGTATCCCGTCACCAAACAGCTTGTTGACGCCTATGACAAGACCGGAAAAGGCATTGTCGGCGTCAAAGAGGTCGCGCGCGAGGATGTGCCCAAGTATTGCTCGCTGGACGTCACTCCGTTTACCGAGGACGGCAAGCTTATGAGCGTTCATCAGATAATCGAAAAGCCGAAGCCCGAGCAGATAATGTCCTGCTTCTCCATCCTCGGCAGAGTTGTCGCGCCGCCGCAGGTTTTCGACTATCTTGCTGAGGATCTCGCAAACACTCCGGAGGGCGAGGAACTCTATTTTACGGATACTCTTGCGAGGCTCGGCAGGGAAGACAACCTGCTTGCTCTCGATTTTGACGGCATCAGATATGATATGGGCAACAAGCTCGGCATCATGAAGGCGAACTGCGAGGTTGCCCTCGCCCACGATGAGATAGGCGAGGACTTCAAGGCGTATATCAAGGAGCTCGCCGCGAAGCTTTAATTGTTAAATGAAACAAGCGATCCTCTCCGTTATGGCGCGGAGAGGATCTTGCTGTTTATTCCTCAAATGTACGCAGCAGCTCACGGACGGAGATGTATACGGTATTCACCGGCGGCGGAAGAATGGACAATATTTTGTCGGCAAGCTCTCCGCTCCCGTCGCTCTTGTACATCAGCTTGTCGCTCAGGGACACGGATATCTGTTCGCTGTCACGCACGGCGATTATTTTTGCCGCCCTGACTCCGGATTCCATGTATTCCGAGTTCACCCTTGCGACCGCTATACCGGACGCGACGAGCATCGCCGAGGATATCACCACCGTCACCGCGATAAAAAGCTCCGCTATGCGCATATACCGGCTCTTGTATTTCTGCATTTCCATTTCACCTCCGCGGGTATTATCGGCAAAAAATCCGATTTATATTCGTTTAACATCCGGCAGATGCAACATTATACGGTCGGTTTCACATATTTATTTGAAAATAGTGGGAATAATTTGCATTTTGTCTGTTGATAAATCACATAAAGCAATGTATAATATATATGTGTTAATTTGCTGTTTAATATAAGCAAACGGCGCAGGGCTTATGCCTAAACGCGCCGCGAGCTTAATATGAAAGGAGATTGTTTTATGGCATTGACAACCAACAAATCGATCCTTGACTGGATAGACGAAAAAGCCGAGCTTGTTAAGCCCGACAAGATCATTTGGATCGACGGATCCAAGGAACAGATAGAGGCGCTCAGGGCAGAGGCCTGCGAGACCGGCGAGATGATCAAGCTCAATCAGGAGCTTCTTCCCGACTGCTACCTCCACAGAACCAAGCCCAACGACGTTGCCCGCGTTGAGGACAGAACCTTTATCTGCACAAGGAAAGAGGAGGACGCCGGCCCCACAAACCACTGGTGCGATCCTCAGGAGATGTACAAGAGGCTCTACGATATCGCCCGTGATTCCTACAAGGGCAGGACGATGTACGTTATCCCCTATTCGATGGGTCCCATCGGTTCGCCGCTTGCTAAGGCGGGTATCGAGATCACCGATTCGATTTACGTTGTGCTCAATATGTGCATAATGACGCGCGTCGGCAAGGCTGTAATGGACGTCCTCGGCGACAGCAACGACTGGGTGCGCGGCTTCCATGCAAAATGCGACGTCGATAAGGAAAAGAGATATATCTGCCAGTTCCCCGAGGACAACACGATAATCTCCGTAAATTCAGCTTACGGCGGAAACGTGCTCCTGGGCAAAAAGTGCTTTGCGCTGCGCATCGCCTCCTACCAGGGCTGGAAAGAGGGCTGGATGGCGGAGCATATGCTCATAGTCGGTATTGAGAATCCTCAGGGCGAGGTCAAATACATAGCCGCGGCATTCCCGTCCGCGTGCGGCAAGACAAACCTTGCCATGCTTATTCCGCCCAAGTATCTGCGCGACAAGGGCTACAAGGTATGGACGGTCGGCGACGATATCGCATGGATGAGAATCGGCGAGGACGGCAGACTCTACGCCATCAACCCGGAGAACGGCTTCTTCGGAGTTGCGCCCGGAACAAACGAGAAATCGAATTTCAACGCGCTTGCATCGACCAAGAAAGGCGCGATATTCACCAATGTATGCCACAAGCTGGACGACAATACCGTTTGGTGGGAGGGTCTTAATAAGGATCTGCCCACAGACGCGATCGACTGGAAGGGCGAGAGATGGGATCCCTCCAAGTTCAACAAGGCGGACAAATCCACCTGCGCTGCGCATCCCAATTCAAGATTCACGGCTCCTGCCGAGAATTGCCCCTGCCTTTCATCCGAGTTCAACTCCACCACCGGTGTGCCGATCTCCGCAATAGTATTCGGAGGCCGCCGTGCAAAGTGCGCTCCGCTGGTATATCAGTCAAGAGACTGGGAGAACGGCGTATTCATCGGCTCAACAATGGCTTCGGAAACCACCGCGGCAGCGGCAGGTGCAGTCGGCGTTGTTCGCCGCGATCCTATGGCCATGCTTCCGTTCTGCGGATACAATATGTCCTACTACTTCCGTCATTGGCTCGAGATGGGCAAACGTCTCGGCGACAAGGCGCCCAAGATCTTCAACGTCAACTGGTTCCGCACCGACGACGAGGGCAACTTCATCTGGCCGGGCTTCGGCGACAATATGCGCGTCCTCAACTGGATAATCGACCGCTGCGAGGGCAAGGCGGACGCGGTGGAAACCGCTATCGGATATGTTCCCAAGGCGGAGGATATCGACCTGACCGATCTCGATCTGGATATCGACACGCTCAGGAGCATCCTCAAGATCGACAAGGCCACCTGGGAAAAGGAGGCCGCCGAGATAGAGGAGCACTACAAGAAGTTCGGCGACAAGCTTCCCGAGGAGCTGAGAGCACAGCTTGACAAGTTAGAGGCCAACATAGCCAAGCTTTAAAAGAAAATCCAATTATAATAATGCAAGCTGCCATGTGTGAAACACCGCATGGCAGCTTTTATCTGTTTTTCCGATCTTCACGGTTTTTTGTGGGATAACGTTTTTGCCTTGATTCTGATTGTGTGCGCCTTTATGGCGCACGGCAAAAATCGTTTTACTGAAAACTCAAAACGCTATTGTTGTCATGAACATTGACCGAAATAGGCCAAGTA
>JAFSXA010000201.1 GCA_017450135.1 Clostridia bacterium
ATGAATTTTGTTTCCCGGGAAAAAGCCATCGCGGAGCTGTGGAAAAAGAAGGACATCATCCGCAAGAGTTTCCACCACCGGGACGGAAGCGAACGCTTCACTTTCTTTGACGGACCGCCAACGGCCAACGGCAAGCCGCATATCGGCCATATCGAGACCCGCGTAATCAAGGACCTGATCCCGCGCTACCAGACCATGAAAGGCAAGAGCGTGCTGCGCAAGGCCGGCTGGGACACCCATGGCCTGCCGGTGGAGCTGGAGGTCGAGAGGAAGCTCGGGCTTGACGGCAAGGAGCAGATAGAGGAATACGGCCTGGAGCCGTTCATCGAGCAGTGCAAGGAAAGCGTTTGGAAGTACAAGGGAATGTGGGAGGATTTCTCCTTTACCGTCGGCTTCTGGGCGGATATGGAGAATCCCTACGTCACCTATCACAACTCATACATCGAGTCCGAATGGTGGGCGCTCAAAAAGATATATGACAAGGGCCTTATCTATAAGGGTTTCAAGATAGTACCCTATTGCCCGCGCTGCGGCACTCCCCTCTCATCTCACGAGGTTGCACAGGGCTACAAGACAGTCAAGGAGCGTTCGGCGGTCGTCCGCTTTAAGGCAAAAGACGAGGACGCATATCTTCTCGCCTGGACTACTACCCCGTGGACACTGCCCTCTAATACGGCTCTGTGCGTCAATCCCCATGAGACATATCTGAAGGTCGCCGCCTGTGACGGCAAGACCTATTATATAGCCGAAGCTCTGGCGGATAAGGTGCTCTCTCCGCTCGCCGCCGAGGGTGAGAGCGCATATAAAACGCTCGAGACCTTTGCAGGCACCGAGCTTGAGGGCAAGGAATACGAGCCGCTGTTCGCCTGCGCCGGTGAGCGTGCGGAAAAGCAGCACAAAAAAGCGCATTTCGTGACCTGCGACGAGTACGTCACGATGTCGGACGGCACGGGAATAGTTCATATTGCTCCCGCCTTCGGTGAGGATGACTCCAGAATAGGCAGAAATTATGACCTCCCGTTTATTCAGTTTGTCAACGCAAGCGGAGAAATGACGGACGACACGCCCTTCGGCGGCAAATTCGTCAAGGACGCCGATCCGATCATACTCAAGGATCTCAGCGAGCGCGGCCTCCTTTTTGACGCGCCGAAATTCGAGCATGACTATCCGTTCTGCTGGCGCTGTGACACTCCGCTCATCTACTACGCGCGCGAATCCTGGTTCATCAAGATGACAGCCGTGCGCGACGACCTTATCAGGAACAACAATACGATCAACTGGATACCCGAGAGCATCGGCAAGGGCCGCTTCGGCGACTGGCTTGAAAACGTGCAGGACTGGGGCATAAGCCGCAACAGGTACTGGGGCACGCCTCTGAATATCTGGGAGTGCGAATGCGGCCACCGCCATTCGATAGGCAGCATAGATGAGCTCAAGAGTATGTCGGACAACTGCCCGGAGGATATCGAGCTTCACCGTCCCTATATCGACGCGGTAACAATAAAATGTCCCGAATGCGGCAAGCAGATGCACCGCGTACCCGAGGTTATAGACTGCTGGTTCGATTCCGGCTCAATGCCCTTCGCTCAGCACCATTATCCGTTTGAAAACGAGGAGGTATTTAAGGAGCAGTTCCCCGCCGACTTCATATCCGAGGCGGTCGATCAGACAAGGGGCTGGTTCTATTCCCTGCTTGCGATATCCACCCTGATCTTCAACAAGGCTCCGTTCAAAAACGTCATAGTCCTCGGCCACGTTCAGGACGAGAACGGGCAGAAGATGAGCAAGTCCAAGGGTAACGCTGTTGACCCGTTTGAGGCGCTTGAGCAATACGGTGCCGACGCGATACGCTGGTATTTCTACACGAATTCCGCACCGTGGCTCCCCAACCGTTTCCACGGCAAGGCGGTCATTGAGGGTCAGCGCAAGTTCATGGGCACGCTCTGGAACACCTACGCCTTCTATGTGCTTTACGCAGAGATCGACAAGTTCGATCCGACGAAGCACAAGCTTGAATATGACAAGCTCTCCGTAATGGACAAGTGGCTCATCTCCAAGCTCAACTCCATGGTCAAGGCTGTGGACGCAAACCTTGAAAACTACAGGATCCCCGAGGCGTGCAAGGCGCTTCAGGATTTTGTCGACGGCATGAGCAACTGGTACGTCCGCCGCTGCCGCGAGCGCTACTGGAGGCAGGAGATCGACGAGGACAAGATAAACGCCTACATGACTCTCTA
>JAFSXA010000202.1 GCA_017450135.1 Clostridia bacterium
AAAGGCGAATGATTCGCTCGGAGCAGAAAAAAGAAAATTGCAGTATGCAACAGAAGCGTGTTTGTTGCATACTGCTTTTTGCATGAAGGGTTATTTATATATTCTGTCCGTTATAAACTCCGTCACGCCGTATTCGTAAAGTCTTTCCGCGTCTTTGGCGGTCTTAACATTGTAGGCATACAGGGTAACGCCGCTTTTGAGTATTTTCTCCGCCTCACCGCGCGTGCTTCCTCCTTTGCCGGCGTCAAAGGCTACTCCGCCGTAGGGCTTGCCCACGCGCTTTTCGGCGAGGCTCGTTTTGAGGGACTTGACCTTGAGGATCAGGTTTATCCTCTCGTTCTTTTTGTGGATAGCCTCTAAGGTCGTTTCCTCGCTGCATATAACGGCGCAGCTCTCCGTAAAGCCGTTGCGGTCTATCAGGCTCAGCAGAGTGTCGATGCCGCCGTCGGAGCGCAGATCTATCATCGGCCGCAGATTCTTTTCGAGGCAGAGCCTCAGCACCCGGTCAAGAGTGGGTATCCTGAGATCCCCGTATTTTTTTATATTGGCGCCGCGGTTTATACGGCAGGTTACAAGATCATAATATGTATATCCGGAGACGGAGCCGCTCTTGTCGGTCATGGCGGCAAGGCCTGCGTCGGCAAAAACTACCCAGACTCCGTCACTGGTGCGCCTTGCACTGATCTCCACGCTGTCAAAGCCGCGGCCGGCGGCAAGCTCTATCGCCGGCAGAGTATTCTCCGGAGCCTGGCACGAAAAGCCGCGCTGAGCAGTCAGGTGTATTTTTTCTCTGTCGGTACGCTTGATAAAGATATTGCTCAGCGGCAGGGGATTGTCTGCGGAAAATCTGCGGATATTCTTATACGTCGCCGCCGCGGCGGTCAGTAAAACAGCCGCTGCAAGAATCACAGCGGTTATTATTATGATACGCCGGTTAAAACGGATACCGGACTTGCTGCTGTCCATTGTCCTCACCCGCTAAAATTTTATATTAACTTTCCCGAAAAGTCAAGCGCCGCAGGTATCGTCCGAATGAATTATCAGGCGCAGTACCGGCGGCGGATATATAAGCGGCCGCCGGAAGGCTGCGGCTCCCCGTGAGCGTAAACGCTACCGTCAGCCGACGACCGTTAGTTTTATTTTAAACATCCTGATATAGTATATGCCTGTGTTTTTTTAATGGAAACAAAAAAATCATTTAAAACCCTTTACAAAGCATTTAAAACATGCTATACTACCTGCGATATGTTTCCGTTTCCCGGATTATGGGTCGCACCGCAGCGCGGTATTCACCTGCCTTAACCTGAGATTCCGGAACAAATATTTTAATGAGGTGATTTTATGACACAGGAAGAAAAAAGAGCAATAATGGCCGAATACGCCACACATGAGGGCGACACTGGCTCCCCCGAGGTACAGATAGCTGTCCTCACCAAGAGGATCAACGATCTTACCGAGCATCTTAAGATCCACAAAAAGGATCATCATTCAAGAAGAGGCCTTCTTAAAATGGTCGGTCACAGACGTAACCTTCTTGCTTATCTTCAGAAGGTCGATATCGAAAGATACCGTTCCATCATCGCGAGACTCGGTATCCGTAAATAATTTCGGACTCATTAAGGCAGACAGTTCTTCCTGTCTGCCTTGTTGTGTAATTATGTATGCATCTGACATCGGACGACATCGGCTTTAGCAGTGAATCGGCGGCTCGAATAATTCAAGCTGCGGATTTATTGCTAAATCCTCGTCTGATGCGGAAATAAATTTCAGAGAGGTATAAAAATGTTTTTCAAGGATTTCAGAAAATTCGAGACTACGCTTGCCGGACGTCCGCTCGTGGTTGAGACCGGTAAAATGGCTCAGCTCGCAGGCGGCTCCTGCCTCATCCGCTATGGTGAGACGGAGATACTCTGCACCGCCACCATGTCCGATAAGCCCAGAGAGGGCGTTGACTTTTTCCCGCTCTCGGTTGATTTTGAAGAGAAGCTCTATTCGGTAGGCCATATTCCCGGCTCGTTCCAGCGCCGCGAAGGCAGGGCGTCCGAAAAGGCGACGCTTGCCGCGAGAGTTATCGACCGCCCGATCCGTCCGCTCTTCCCAAAGGATATGCGCAACGACGTCGGTGTTGTCGCTACGGTTATGTCGGTCGATCCCGACTGCCTGCCGGAGATAACGGCGATGATAGGCGTTTCGGTAGCTATTTCGATCTCCTCCATCCCGTGGGACGGCCCGATAGCGGGAGTTTCCGTAGGTCTTGTTGACGGCGAATACGTCATCAACCCCACCGAGGAGCAAAGAGCCGTTTCGCAGATGGCTGTTACCGTTGCCTCCACAAAGGATCTTGTAGCCATGATCGAGGCGGGCGCAAGCGAGGTATCCAATGAGGATATGTTCGACGGTATAATGTACGCTCACAAGGTCAATAAGGAATTGGTCGAGTTCATCGAGCACATCAGGGAAGAGGTCGGCAAGCCGAAAATCGACTTCCCCTCAAACGATCCTTCGCCCGAAATGTTCGAGGCTGTCAAGGAATTCGCCATTGAGGACACCAAAAAAGCCCTTGATACCGACGACAAGCGTGTCCGCGACGAGGCTCTCAAGCCGATCTACGAGGCTGTCCATGAGAAGTTCGACGAGGTATATCCCGAGGAGATCGCGAAGCTTGACGACTGTAT
>JAFSXA010000203.1 GCA_017450135.1 Clostridia bacterium
CGACGTCCGCAGTCACAATGCTGAAATCCAGCCCCGCCCTTTCCATCAGCTCTTTTCTGCGCGGAGAGCCGGACGCGAGAATAATTCCGCTCATCAGAATCTCCCCCTGTCTTTCAGGAGCTTTAATTTGAGCACGGCGGCCTGCGTCTTGCCGTCCCTGATCTCGTTTGAGAGCACCATCTCGACCGCCCTGTCAAGCGGGATGGTCTCCACGTTCAGGAACTCATCCTCGTCAAGCTTCTGGCCGGAAAAGCTCAGTCCCCTGGCGGCGTAGAGACTTATTATCTCTCCGCAGTACCCGGGCGAGGGATAGAACTTGCCGAGATCTGCGTATTCCTCCGCAACACAGCCTGCCTCCTCAAGAAGCTCACGTTTGCCGGTCTCGAGGGGATCCTCCCCTTTTTCAAGCTTTCCGGCGGGCAGCTCAAGAACGACCTCGTAATAAGGATATCTGAACTGCCTGACAAAGATCAGCTCGTCGCTCTGAGTCAGCGCGGCAACGCAGACTCCGCCCGGGTGCTCTATCACCTCTCTCAGGCAGGGATTGCCGTTGGGAAGCTCGGCGTCGTCACAGCGGACGTTGATTATCCTGCCCTTGTATACATAGTTTTTCCTGACGGTTTTTTCTTCCAGCTTCATAGCCATTCCTCAAATCATAAAATAAGGGCAACCAATTGACTGGTTGCCCGTTAAAGACGTTTGTCAGTCCTCCTCGGACTCCTCATTTTCCTCATCGAAGTCGCTGAAATCGAATTCAAGCAGCTCACCGCAGCTCGGGCAGGTGATCGAATCCTCATCAAACATACTCTCGTCCAGGCAGATCTTCTCGCCGCAGGCGGGGCACTCGACCTCATAGTAATCGCTGTCACAGCAATCACAGCAGCAGTCGTCGTCATCGTCGTCACAGAGGTAATCCTCAACGTCGGAGAGATCCTCGTCGATCTCGTCAACCGTCTCGCCGAGCATTGCGACCTCGTCCTCGAGATCGGCGATAGTGAGAGCCATCTCGTCGATAGTGTCAACGAGAGCCTTGATTATTTTGACCTCGTCGGTCTCCTTTTCAAAATGCGCCATTTCAACAAGACCCTTGAGATATGCCGCCTTTTCAGTAACTGTCATCATAATATCAATCCTTTCCGATAGCTTACGCTCTGCCGAGATATTCGCCGGTACGCGTGTCTATCTGTATCATTTCTCCCTCGTCAATGAAGAGGGGTACCTTGACCTCGGCGCCTGTCTCAAGCGTCGCGGGCTTGGTTGCGTTGGTTGCGGTGTCGCCCTTGAAGCCGGGATCCGTCTTGGTAACCTGAAGATCAACGAACGTCGGCGGCTCAACACCGAATATCTTGCCCTTGTAAGAGAGGATCTTGCAGACCATGCCATCCTTAACAAACTTGAAGTTGTCGGGAAGATCCGCGCTGTTGACCGGAACAAGCTCATAGCTCTCGGGATCCATGAAATAATAAAGATCGCCGTCGCTGTAAGAAAATTCCATATCCTTTCTCTCTATATAAGCAACCGGGAACTTGGCGGTCGGGTTGTAGCTCTTTTCAACAACGGAACCGGTGAGAACGTTCTTTGTCTTGGTTCTTACAAACGCCGCGCCTTTGCCGGGCTTTACGTGCTGAAACTCAACAACCTGAAGGACGTTGCCGTCCTCTTCAAATGTTACGCCGTTTCTGAAATCACCTGCTGATACCATAATATTATTCCTCCGATTTTTTTGAATACAAAAAACGTGTTTGTCAAAAACACTATTGCAAAACTATTTTATACTATTTCCCCGAGTTTTTCAAGTGTTTTCACCCAAAAACAGATAAAGACCCGCAAAAAATGCAGGCCTTTAAAAAAATCTTCCGTTAAACCTTGAAAATACCTACGCTGATTTTAAGTATCACAAGCGCGTCGGACGAGTTGATGCTTCCGTCACCGTTCATATCGGCGAACTGGAGCTCTAATGACGACAGCTTCCGCGAGCCTGTGGAATACTGAAGCACTGCGAGCGCGTCGGCTGAATTGAGTCCGCCGTCGCCGTCGATGTCGCCTATCCCGTTGATCAGGAAGCCCGTGAATATCCAGCCCGTCTTGCCGCTGAATTCAACCTTGGTGAAATCGAGATTTGTCTCGATAGTCTTAACGATCGTTCCGGCAGGTACGGTAGCGACGGAGGATGCAAGCAGGCTTGCCGAGCTCCTCAGATAGGTCTGGACGGTCGTGCGGGAATAGACGGCGCCCTCTGCATAGACCTTGATATACTCAAGGTTGACCCAGCCGGCTTTTCCGCCGTAGGTGACCTTTCCCCAGCCTTCACATTCGGCGGAGATAACTACCCTGGTACCGTTCGGGATGCTGCCGACTGCCGAATAGCTCGTCCCCCTCCCGGATCTGATAATGAGGCTCGGGTTGGCGTTGACGACCGCCTCATACGAAACATATTTGATTTCCGGCTCAGCCACGGGGTCGTCAGCCTTGCCGCCGGGGATGTCGCTTTCACTTTTTACAACCTTGAAGCTGAAGTTGTAGCTCGCCGTCGCCCCTGCGGCATCCTTGGCGTTGACAGTGTATACATACGATCCGACAGACAGCTTGCTGAACTGCATATTTGCATTGCCTGCGGAAAGGCCGAAGCTCCTTGCGCCCGGGTTCACGGTGTATACGGAATTCTGAACCACGGAGCCGGAGGTGTTTTTGATGGCCATTGTCACGTTCGTGATCTTCACCGTGGAGACGACGGTGCCGTAAACAGAAAAGGTCTTGCCGGCGATATGATAGGCCGACGGGTGATTGCCGTTGATCTTCAGCGTCGCGGAGGGGATCGCGAGTCCGTTACAGCGCAGAACCATCTGATCAAGGCTGTATTTGCCGGCCCATTTGTCAAGGGTCTTGTGCGCGTTGGTGTCATTATAGGAATCGTCAACGTCAAAGATGAGGAAGCCGGAAAGCTCGAGCTTGGTCTCGGAGCCGCTGTATCCGTAAACCACCGAATAGTGCGCCGACGTCCTGTGGACTATGACAGGATAGCCCGTGATGAGCTGATCGTACAAGGTCTGCATACTGAAGCTCTCAACCTTCTTGTAGCCGAGGGTCGACCAGTTTGCGCCGATGCTGTAGCCGTTAGCGGCATAGACCGCCTGATACGCCGCGGACAGATAGTTGCCCGACGGCAGGGAATAAAAATACGCCTCTATCGAAGAAATTGAAGCTATGGCGCAGTCGCCCGTATTAGGCCGCTGCTCAATGCGCGGCACGTCCAGCTTGACAGAGCGGTAGGGAACGGCTCCGGCGACTATACCGGCGGCGCCTATAACTCCGAATGCCAAAACCATACTCAGGAGCAGAGAAATGACTTTTGCGAAAAATCCGGTTTTTTTCATCATACGTCCTCCGTTATATTAAATATCCCGGTTATTGTAACATATTGTAACCTTTTAGTCAACTATCACAATATAACAAGAGTCTTTTCCGTTTTTGTCAGATTTTCACAACCCGTTTCCGTTATCAGCGCCATATCCTCTATCCTCACGCCGAATTTACCCGGGATGTAAA
>JAFSXA010000204.1 GCA_017450135.1 Clostridia bacterium
ATTCCACCGCCAAGACCGGCGCCGTGCTCAACGCCGCCGGCATCGAGGCTGAGGTCATAGGTGATTTCAAGGACTGCAGCGCGGTGCTCGACGTGCTCGAAACCGGCAAGATAGATTATATCGTCTACACAGGCTCCACAAGGCAGCAGACCATAGAAAACTTTATCAAGGTTCACCGCAGAGCCGTCCAGCTCTCCATCTGCTGCCTGACCTCGCTCGATACTGCGAATGCTCTGTGCGATATCCTTGCAAGCCGCTTTACTCAGAAAAATACGGAGCTTGTCGATATCAACCGCATGAGAACCAAAAAGATGCAGCTTAAATTCACCAAGATGCAGGCGACCGGCAACGACGACATATACTTCAACAATATGTGCGGCATCATACCTTCGCCGGAATCGCTGACGATCAACTTTACCGACAGGCACTTCGGCATAGGCGCGGACGGAGTTGTATTGCTCGAGGAATCGGATATTGCGGACGCAAAGGTCGTGGTTTACAACGACGACGGCACACAGACCACTATGGCAGCCAACAGTATCCGCTGTGCGGCAAAGTATCTGTACGACAAGGGCATAGTCCCCAAGACCGAGATGACTCTGGAGACCAATTGCGGCGTCAAGTCGGTCAAGCTCTATACCTTCAACGGTGAGGTGCGCTCGGCTCAGGTCGATCTCGGAAAGCCCGATTTCAGACCCGAGAGCATACCCATGCAGACGGACGCTGAAAGGGTCATAGATTATTCTGCGGATATCGGCGGCGAAAAGGTCAGGATAAACTGCGTGAGGATCGGCGATCCGCACTGCATCGTTTTCCGCGACGATATAGACAATATCAGCGTGAACGATTTCGGCGACAAGGTGCGCAACTGCGGCTTCCTCCCCGAATATATCAATACCGGCGTGGCGAGGATACTTGACAAGAACACCATCAAGCTGCGCGCCTATGAGAGGGCGACGAACGGCGAGAGTCTCGGCTGCGGTACCACGGCGGCTGCGGCGGTAGTTGCGGCGGTCGAAAACGGCAGGTGCAACAAGGGCGAGGATATCACGGTCAAGATGCCGGGCGGCGACGTTGTAATAACCTATACCGACGATACTATCCTTATCAACGGCGACACTCAGAAGATATATGAGGGCGTAGTAGAATACTAAGGCAATGCCCGGATACGGCAAAGAAATCAATATAAAAAGTCAAGGTGCAGAGACAAAAACCTCTGCACCTTGTTTATACCTTGTTATTATCCGTTATCCTGTTTGTTGTTTTTAGCCCGGGTACGCTTTATCAGGGTCAGTATAAGTAAGAATATGAGTATTCCGGCGAGGCTTCCGCATGAGTCGATGAAGACGTCGAGGACCCTGCAGGCCCGATCCGGAATATAATACTGATGGATCTCATCGCTGACCGCATAGAGGACGCAGGGGATAAGCGGAGCATACGGCCTGCGTGTATTGAAGCTGAAATACATTCCTCCCGCAGTGAAGAATCCGAGCGACATGAATTCCGTGAAATGCGCGAGCTTCCTCAGAGTGTTTTCAGAGAACGCGCTGCCAATATAGATGATTATCCTTGCCAGCAGACCTCCGCTGAGCTGAGCGGATTCCTCTCCTGTGTCCGAGGAGAACATGAATATCATAACCATTGTTGCTGCAGTTAACGCCCAGAACAGTACCGCCGCGGCAAGTCTTTTTTTGATATTATCCAATTATGTATGTCCTCCGTCCAAAAAATATATCGCTTCAAGGGCGGGGGACGTAAATATACCCGTGAGATCCCTGTTCACCGCTATATACTTAACGTCGGTGAACAGGGGGCAGAACACCGCATTGTCTGTCAGGCGCCGTTCCGCCTGACTCATCATTGCGGGTATTTTGTCTCCGGAGGCTGTATTGATTATATCGCTCACCAGCTTGTCGTATTCCGGATCGGCGATGTTGGAGGTATTATATTCATTTCCCGTCGTGAATTTTTTCAGAAAATCCGTCACGTTGGAGCTGTCCGCTGTCATCTCGTAAACCGCTATCTGGAATTTATCGTTCCTGACGGCGTCCTTCAATTCGTCCTCGGTAACCACGCTGACCTTGGCCACTATGAGTGTGCCGAGCATTTTTTGCCAGTTCTGTATGGCGGACTGCATCTGAGCGGAGTACGCCTCGGTACAGATTATCGTTACCGCCGCACGCTCAAAGCTCAGCTCCTTGAGCCCTTTCTTCCACAGCTCAAGGGCGGAAGCCTCGTTGTACGTAGGCATCTTCATAATTCCGACGGCCTCGCGGTAGCTCTTTTCGCCGAATCGGCAGCAGTCCGGTACAAGTCCGCTTGCCCTTCCGCCGGCGGAATCGGGTACGGTGATCTCGTCAAACCTTGTAAGCTGAGCCAGGGCTCTGCGGATATTCGCGTTGGCAAGAGTCTCCTCGGTGCAGTTGAAGCACATACCCGTCACGGAATCAGGCACGGAGAGCAGAGCCGTTCTCTTGTCGTCCTTCAGCGAGTCCACGGCCGTATCTGACAGGTAGGCGCAGTCGTATGAGGTCTGCTTGAGCTTTTTTATAACAGAGGCCTCATCGCCGTTGACTGGAAAGTACAGGGCGTCAGCCGCAGCCTTGTACTCACCCTTGTAGCCCTCGTTTTTTCTGAGGGTCAGTGTGTTGTCCTGGGTCCAGTTTGAAACGTAGAACGGGCCGTTGCAGAAGGTGTATTTAAGCTCCAGTCCGTACTTTGCGTGGGTAGCTTTAAAGAAATCCTCATGGCAGGGCATACAGACCGGCAGGGTCAGTATCCTTAAAAAGTCCTCGTTTGCCCTTTCAAGTGTTATGACCAATGTCCTGTCGTCAACGGCCTGTGCGCCGAGCTTGTCAGGGTTCAGCTTGCCCTCATTGACGGCGCGGGCATTTTTGATGCAGAACAGCTTCTCCGCGTCGTCAGCCTGAGTGACAGGGTCCACCGCCCGCCTGAGCGCAAATCTGAAATCATAGGCGTTGACCGTGTCGCGGAAGTTTTTCATATAGTCCTTGTCGTCAAGCACGTCCTTGTACGCCTTCAGGAGCTGCCATTTTGAATCTTTGCGCAGGGTGAAGGTGTAGGTAAGACCGTCAGCCGAGACGTCGATCTTTTCTGCGGCGCCGGGGATTATGCCGTATTTATCGTCCGTGCGTACAAGACCCTCGTAGCAGTTGCCGGTGATGAGCTTTGCTTCGGCGGTGTCGGCTATCTGCGGATCAAGGCATAACGGATCCCTGCTTATCGGTATGACCAGACTCGTCTCGCCGCCCGAGCATGAGCACAGAAGGGCGGCGATGACCGAGAGGATAATCAAAATTGAAACGGATTTTTTAGGCATTTGAATTCACCATCGATTGTAATTATTATTATAAAATGATTATAACAAATTATTTTGGAAAATTCCAGTTGTTTTTGCAAATAAAAGCATTGTTATCCTTTACGGAATTTGTTATAATGCTTATATAATCAGATTGACGAAGTGAGGGCTTGCTTTGGAACCGATTCTATTGTATATTCTCGCAGGCGCTGAGGTGGTTATCCTTGCGCTGACGGTGTATCTTTTACATAGGATAAAGCTTTTGAACAGCGGCAGTAAAATTTCTGAGCTTGAAAAACAGATTGCGCAGGTGAACACGCTTGCGGGGCAGACTCTTTCGAGAAGCTCGGAGGAGTTTGAACGAAATCGCCGGGAGACCGGCGAGAGCCTGCGCGTCATGTCGGACAAGCTGGAGAATATGACCAGG
>JAFSXA010000002.1 GCA_017450135.1 Clostridia bacterium
GACCATGTGTTTGAGGGATCGACGTTCCCTACAATCCGAAAACTTGAATAACAGATGAATCTAAAACGAAACGGAGCGGGGCTTTTACCTCGCTCCGTTGATTTATGCTATTTTATATACCATATCCAGCCGAAGAGGACTATGATGATGAACCACTGGAGGCCGGAGTATTTTACCGTGACCTTGCAGGTGTCGGTGACGGTGTTGTTGTTCTCGTCCGTGACGGTGCAGGTGATCGTCGCCGTGCCCTTCTTCGCACCGTAAACCTTTCCGTCCTTGTCAACAGTAGCAACACTCGGATTGCTGCTCTCGTACTTGACCGAATACTTCACGCCGGGGTCAGCGGTGATGTCGGGCTTGAGAGTCGTCGTTTCCATGTAATTGATAGTCACATCGCTGACAGAGATTTCTATATTGTATGATATAATAGACCATACAGCGTAGAGGGTGACTGCGGCGTTTGCCGTGTACGTTGCGCCGGGCTGATACTGAGCCGCACCGTTTGAGCTTATCGCCCAGCCCTTGAATATGTAGCCTTCACGGACAGGAACGGTCGACGAAAGAATCAGTGCAGAGTCGTGGGTCTTGATCTGTGCGGCAGGCGCACCAGAGCCGCCATTGGCATTGTATGATACGATGTAAGTGTCCGGAGTCCATACGGCGTAGAGGGTGACAGCAGCGTTTGCCGTGTACTGTGCCTTGGGCTGATACTGAACCGCACCGCTCGCGCTTGTCGCCCAGCCCTTGAAGGTGTAGCCCTCACGGACGGGGACGGTCGCCGAAAGCGTCAGCGCAACGTCGTGAGTCTTGGTCTGCGCGGCAGGAGCACCCGAGCCGCCGTTGGCGTTGTAGGTTATAGTGTAAGTGTTCGGCGCCCATACGGCGTAGAGAGTGACTGCGGCGTTTGCCGTGTATTTTGCGCCGGGCTGATACTGAACCGCACCGCTTGCGCTTGTCGCCCAGCCCTTGAAGGTGTAGCCCTCACGGACGGGGACGGTAGCCGAAAGCGTCAGTGCAACGTCGTGAGTTTTTGTCTGCGCGGCAGGCGCACCCGATCCGCCGTTGGCATTGTATGATATGGTGTATATAGGAGAATAACTGAAGGTGCCGTTATTAATAACCGGCGTTACCTTATAGATTGTATCCTTGTCAACAGACTGGATACAGTTTTGAACTTCGAAAGTTACGGAGAATTTCTCGGTTTCGTCAAAGCTAAAGGTTGCTTCAAAGAAATCTCCTGTATAATTATACTGTCCGCCGCTCATTGCTGCGCTAATTTTTCTGGTATTCGGATTGACGGCAAATGATATAACATTACCGTTTTCTTCTAATTCGTTGCGAAGATTCTTTAAAGCTGATCCTATTCTGATACTGCTGCAGCTAACATCGCCATACATTTTGAACTGGGCGTCTAAAGCGTTAAACCAGCCCGAAGTAAGATTTACTGTCATCTTCAAGGTGTTATCTTTGATAACAGTTTTAATATCAAAGACGGGAGCGACCAAGTCTTCTTCAATGCCTGAAACTGAGTCTTTGTCCGTAGCCGCAGCCGCAGGGATGAGGGCTGACGTGAGCATTCCGAATAAAAACAGAAGGCTCAGAATGATAGACAAAAACCTGTTGGCTTTTTTCATTATACATACCTCCAATTGTAGTATATTAGTATTATAATTGTAGCATATATAATATTGAGTGTCAATAAAATATAACTGAGGGGGCGATCGTTTGAATAATCCTAAAGAACCGCTGAGGCTCAAGCGCAGAGGCGAGGACGGCAACCGCGTCATCTCCGTCAGGCTTCGTGAGGACATAATCCGGGAATTGGACAGAATCGCGGCGGATACCCATTTTTCCCGTAACGAGCTGATAAACGTCATCCTCGCTTATGGTATTAAAAATATTGAAATTGAATGAATCGGTCATACAAACTCTTGTGTGACCGATTTTTTGATGCTTTTCTGATGTTTTCAATTGACAAATCAAGTGCGCTGTGGTATGATTAATTCAACCGGTTAACTAATGTTAACCGAGACTTATTTTCGGACAAGTTCCGGAAGGGAGTAATTTTTATGAGATTCAGGAAATTTATCAGTGTGCTTCTCTGCGTAGCAATTTGCCTGTCTGTCAGCGCGATATCGTTCACGACCTTCGCGGCGGACACCAACGGCAAGCTTACCTTCAATGCCGACGGCAGCTTCAGGATCATGATGATAAACGATACGCAGGACGACGACCATCTTAACAAGAGAACGAAGGACTTTGTTACCAAGGCGATCGAGAACGAAAAACCCAATCTCATCGTCGTTGCCGGCGATATCCTCTCGGATATCTGGCCGTTCTGTAAGGAGAGCGAGCTTGACGCCAACTTCATCGAGCTTTTCAGCATCTTTGAAGAGGCGAAGGTTCCCTTTGCCATCACGATGGGCAACCATGACCACGACCGCGTCGACGACTGCTCCACAGTTGAGCATCTTATGGAGGTTGCGACGAGCTTTTCAATGCACGTCTCCACGGCTGATGGCTGCGATCCTGCGACCTACAGCGTGCCGATCTATTCTCACGACGGCAGCCAGGTTGAGTACGTCGTCTATATGGTCGACTCCAACAACAGGCACAAGGGCGACGGCATCAGCGGCTATGAGGGACCCTATCAGTATCAGATAGACTGGTTGAGAGCAACCGCCGCGCAGTATAAGGAGAACAACAACGGCGTGGACGTTCCCTCAACGATCATCCAGCACATCCCCGTTTTGGAGATCTATAACCTCATGGTAGAGGTTCCCCTGTCTGAGTACATTGACAAGGATGCAGTTTACGATTCAAACAGCAAAAAGTGGTATAAGCTCAACAAAGCTGAATATCCCGACATCACCGGCGTGCTCGGCGAGGCTCCCTGCTCTGAGGCTGTCAGCACGGGCGAATATCAGGCTATGGTAGATATCAAGGCCGTTTCCGC
>JAFSXA010000205.1 GCA_017450135.1 Clostridia bacterium
GATCTGAACAGGGAGCTATGGAAGCTCGGCATCCTCGCGAAAACCGAGCACAACGAGGTCGCTCCCGCACAACATGAGCTTGCGCCTGTTTTTACCACCACCAACATCTCCACCGACCACAACCAGATGACGATGGAGATAATGAAAAACGTCGCCAAGAAGCACAACCTTGTATGCCTGCTGCACGAAAAGCCCTTTGCGGGAGTCAACGGCAGCGGCAAGCACAACAACTGGTCGATCTCCTCGGACACGGGCGAAAACCTGCTTGAGCCGGGCGAAACTCCCGCGCAGAACGCAAGATTCCTGACCTTCCTGTGCGCCGTCATCAAGGCGGTGGACGATTATCAGGATCTTCTGCGCATATCTGCCGCAAGCGCCGGAAACGATCACAGGCTCGGCGCGAACGAGGCGCCGCCGGCGGTCGTCTCCATGTTCCTCGGCGATGAGCTGACCGAGGTGCTGCGCTCCATCGAGAAGGGAGAACCACGGGGCTCAAGGCAGAAGGAGCTTTTCAAGGTCGGCGTGCACATTCTTCCGAGATTCCCCAAGGACAGCACCGACAGGAACAGGACGTCTCCCTTTGCCTTTACCGGCAACAAATTCGAGTTCCGTATGCCCGGTTCGGCCCAGTCCGTCGCCGGTATAAACACGGTGCTCAACACCGTTGTCGCCGAATCGCTCAGGCAGTTTGCCGATGAGCTTGAGGGCGCAGAGGACTTTGACGAAAAGCTCGACGCTTTGATCAAGAGGCAGATCAAGGATCACAAACGTATAATCTTCAACGGCAACGGCTATGACGATTCTTGGCTCATCGAGGCTGAAAAGAGGGGACTTCTGAACCTCCGTTCTACCCCCGACGCGATCCCTTATCTCCTGCATAAGAAAAACATTGAGCTTTTCACCTCCCACGGCGTATTCACCGAGGAGGAGCTGAGATCGAGATATGAGATCAAGCTTGAAAACTACAGCAAGCTCATCAATATCGAGGCGCTCACAATGATCGATATGGCGCGCAAGGATATTCTGCCGGCAGTATCCTCTTTTGCCGCAAGCATTGCAGCGGCGGCGCAGGTCAAAAAGAGCGTATTGCCGGACGCGGCGTGCAGCTATGAGAACGAGACGCTTAAAAAGCTGACCGTGCTCACCGATGACGTATATAAGAAGACGTGCGAGCTCGAGGAGGCCCTGATAGGGGCGGCGGATTTCACCGACAGCGCAGAACTCGCAATGTATTATAAGACCGCGGTGCTCTCCGTAATGTGTGAGCTGAGGATCTCCGCGGACGAGCTGGAAACAGTCACCTCGGCGGAATATTGGCCGTATCCTTCCTACGGTGAGCTGCTTTTCGGCGTAAGATAAGGAGGAAGCTATGTGTTCGATATTCGGATATTCGGGGAGCGTTCTTTCCCCGGAAAGGCTCAAAGAGGGCTTCGATAAGACGACCTCGAGAGGGCCGGATATGTCAAGGGTGCTCCGGACGGGCAGGGGGATCCTCGGATTCCAGAGGCTCTCCATAATGGGACTCACCGAGGAGGGTATGCAGCCCTTTTCTATGGACGGAAATATGCTTGTCTGCAACGGCGAGATCTACGGCTTCCGCCCGCTGAAGCAGGAGCTTGTCGAAAAGGGGTACAGCTTCAAAAGTGACTCCGACTGCGAGATCCTGCTCCCGCTATACAAAGAGTACGGCACGGATATGTTCCGTATGCTCGACGCGGAGTTTGCTATGATAATCTACGACGCCCGGAAGGACGATTATATCGCGGCGAGGGATCCCATAGGTATAAGGCCGCTCTTCTACGGCTACGACTCAGAGGGCGCGATAATGTTCGCCAGCGAGGCGAAAAACCTTGTGGGTCTGACCGATAAGGTCATGCCCTTCCCTCCGGGACACTACTACGCCTCGGGCGAATTCACGGAATACCGAGACATGACCCGGGTCGAAAAGGTCTGCCGCGACGATATTGAGACAGTCTGCAAAAGCATCCATGACAAGCTTGTTAAAGGCATAGAAAAAAGACTCGATGCCGACGCGCCGATCGGCTTTCTGCTCAGCGGAGGCCTCGATTCCTCCCTTGTCTGCGCCGTGGCGGCAAAGACGCTCAGGGAGCCGATCAAGACCTTCTCTGTCGGCATGAGCGAGGATGCGATAGACCTGAAATACGCCCGCGCGGTCGCGGAATACATAGGCAGCGAGCACCATGAGATCATTATCACAAGGGACGACGTTATAGCCGCTCTGCCGGTAGTATCGGCGGCGCTCGGCACCTACGATATCACCACGATGCGGGCGAGCGTGGGTATGTACCTCGTGTGCAAAGCCATCCACGAGACTACCGATATCCGCGTCATCCTGACCGGCGAGATCTCGGATGAGCTTTTCGGTTATAAATATACGGACTTCGCCCCGGACGCCTCAGCTTTTCAAAAGGAATCCGAAAAGAGGGTCAGGGAGCTGCATATGTACGACGTGCTCAGAGCCGACAGGTGCATCTCCGTAAATTCCCTTGAGGCGAGAGTACCCTTCGGCGATCTTGACTTTGTGGAATACGTCATGAGCATCGACCCGGAGCTCAAGCTCAATAAATACAACACGGGCAAGTATCTGCTCCGCCACGCCTTCGAGGGCGATTACCTTCCGCAGTCCATACTGATGAGGGAAAAGGCGGCCTTCAGCGACGCCGTCGGCCATTCCATGGTGGATCATATCAAGGAATACGCCGAGGAGAAATACTCCGACGCCGAATTTGAGGTGCGCGCCGGCAGGTATGCCTTTGCAGCGCCGTTCACCAAGGAGTCCCTGCTCTACCGCGAGATGTTTGAGGAATACTACCCGGGCCAGTCCCATATGATAACGGGTTTCTGGATGCCGAACAGGGAGTGGGAGGGCTGTGACGTCGACGACCCCTCGGCGCGCGTGCTTTCCAACTACGGCGACAGCGGAAAATAATGCCCGATTTATTGAAAAAGTATCCTGTTGTTATTGAAATGGCATCTCTTTGATGATATAATTAATTGACTTTAGCCGCATCGTCGGCAGAAATCGTAAAGGAGCGTAAAATATGGCTAATGACAACAGGACCATACCCTCGGTGGAGGGAATGGAAGCTCATATCGACAACTGGCGCGGACTTATCAAGAATAAGCAGAGGGGTATCTTTGCCTTTGATGAGCTCTGCGAGATCAAGCTGAAAATGCTCAAAAAGCGTATCTATACCGATTTTGAGCTCACCGGCCCGTGGAAGATGCGCGAGTGCATCTACAAGGATATAGGCGAGTATGAATACCTCTATGAGGGCTGGAAGGATATCGACGTCGGCGGA
Source organism: Clostridia bacterium (assembly GCA_017450135.1). GTDB lineage: Bacteria > Bacillota > Clostridia > Oscillospirales > Acutalibacteraceae > CAG-488. The sequence continues at coordinate 3,324 of JAFSXA010000205.1, forward strand.
TATTGGGGCGGCAACGGACTGAGCGCGTTCTTCAAGAACAAGATCGTAATACCGGAAAGATTTGCCGGGCAAAAGGTGACCCTGTATGTCTATTTCGGCGGAGATTCCCTTGTCAGCGTGAACGGCGTGCCCTTCCAGGGTCTCGACCCGTTCAGAAACGCCGTCGTCCTCACCGAGAACTCAAAGGCCGGCGAAACCTTCGATATCGATATCGAATCCTATTTCGTCTGGCACTCCAACGAGAGCTCGCTGAAAAAGCTTGAGTGCTCTTTCATAGCCACCACCGACGATGAGATCAACGAGGTGTACTGGGATATAAAGGCTGTATATAACGCTCTGTTCATGCCGGGCATGGGCAATGATTACGCAACGCTCATCCGCGAATCGCTCAAGGAGGCGTTCAGGTACGTTGACCTTGACGAGCCCGATTTCGACGTCTTCAAATCCAAGCTCAGACAGTGCAAAAAGGTGCTGTACGACAGGGTATACAACAATGATAATTACAAGTGCATGGGCAGGCTCGACCTGATCGGAAATTCCCACCTCGACATGGTATATATGTGGGCGTACAAGGAGTTCGTCCGCAAGGTCGGCAGGACCCATGCCACAATGCTCAGGCTCATGGAGCAGTATCCCGATTTCATCTTCTCCCAGAGCCAGGCAGGTATGTATGAGGAGATGAGGATCCACTATCCCAACCTTTTCGAGCAGGTACAGAAGAGGGTCAAGGAGGGCCGCTGGGAGTACATCGGCGGTATGTGGGTCGAGCCGGACTGCAATATTATCTCCGGCGAATCCTTTACACGCCAGTTCCTGCACGGCGTCCGCTACGCTGAAAAATGGTTCGGCGTAACTCCCAAGACCTGCTGGCTGCCCGACGTTTTCGGCAACAGCTACTGTATGCCGCAGATAATGAAGAAGGCGGGTATGGAGTATTTTGTTACCCACAAGATGGGAATATGGAACGATACCAACCCGTGGCTCTACAATTCCTTCTGGTGGGAGGGGCCTGACGGCACCAAGGTCTTTGCGGCAGTGCCTCCGACGCATTTCATCGGCACCATGGAGCCCGATTCACTCAAGACAAACTGGATCAAATATTCGGATAAGGATACGATAGGCGAGTCCATGTACTGCTACGGCTGGGGCGACGGCGGCGGCGGAGTCGATAACGAGATGCTCGAGTACGTCAAGAGATACAGGAATTTCCCGGGACTTCCCGAGACAAAAGCCTGCAAGATCGAGGAATCTCTCGAGAGCATGAGACAGAGAGCCGTCAAGGCCGGCGACAAGATCGTCACATGGAAGGACGAGCTCTATCTTGAGGAGCACCGCGGCGTACATACCACCAAGGCTGCGCTCAAGAAGGCGAACCGCTACTGCGAGAATCTGCTCAGGCAGGCAGAGATGTACGGAGTAATAGCCGAGCGTTACGGCTATGAGTATCCCACTCAGGAGCTCAGCGCGGCGTGGAGGAAGGTGCTTACGAATCAGTTCCATGACTCCCTGCCGGGCACCCACGTCACCGAGGTGTTCGCAAAGCTTATGGGCATCTATGCCGAGGTCATTGAGACGGGTGAAAGGGTTCGTTCCGACGCTCTTGAGCTGATCGGCGCTCATATCGGCTTTGACCCCTCGCTCGGCAAGCCCTTCGCGCTGTATAATTCTCTCGCTGTGGCGTCCACGACAAAGGTGGAACTTGATTACTGCGGGAATATCGCGATCCTTGATGAGAACGGCGAAAAAGTACCCACTCAGATATATGAAAAGCTCGACGGCTCAAAGAAGCTTATATTCATCGCCGAGGATGTCCCGGCAGTCGGATATAAGGTCTATTACAAGGTTCCCGCCGAAGCTGAGCCCGGGCTTGAAAAGAGCCTTGCAAATACCGTCGAAAACGGCAGATTCAGGCTGGAGTTTGACGACAGGGCTGTCCTTGTTTCGATTTATGACAAGGCGAACTGCCGCGAGGTGCTGAGAAACGGAGGCCTCGGCAATAATTTCCGTCTGTTCGAGGATCTGCCCGGCGGCTACGACGCCTGGGATATCGTAGCCACCTACGTCGACCGTGAGTATGATCTCAAGGACGGCAGGATCGTCAACGTCACCTCGGGTGACGTCTGCACGGTCGTCACCATTGAGAAGGAGATACTCAAATCCATCCTCCGCCAGAATATTATAATATACAACAAGCTTGACAGGATCGACTTTGACACCTACATCGGCTGGCATGAGGATCAGAAGCTGCTCAAGGTATTCTTCGACCTGGATCTTCAGACCAGGAACTACACGAGGGATATCGCCTACGCCACTATGGAGTGCAGCTCCTACCGCTACAACCCCTACGACAAAGCCAAGTTTGAGGTCAACGCCCACAACTGGATAGATATGTCGGACGAGGATTACGGCGTCTCACTCCTCAACGACTGCAAGTACGGACACGAGGTCAACGAGCATACTATGATACTGACTCTGCTGAAGGCTCCGATCAAGCCCGATCCGGAATCCGACCGCGGCGACCACTATTTTGTATATTCCCTCTATCCTCATGCGGAGACCTGGAAGAGAGCGCAGACCCTCGCCAGGGGGCTGGAGATCAACCATCCGCCCGTACCCGTTGACCTGAACGGCGACGGCAGCGGCGATGCGGAGAAGTCGTTCATCACTCTTACAGCCGGCAACATGACCCTTGAGGCTGTCAAGAAGTGCGAGGACGGGGATGGATATATCGTCAGAATGGTTGAAAAAACCGGCAGAAGCACGGACGCGGAGATTTCCTTCTTTGCTCCGCTGACATATGCGGCCGAGTGCGATCTTATTGAGCGCAACGACGTTCCTGTAGAATACAGCGGAAATAAGATCGCGTTCCACGCGACGCCGTTCGAGATAAAGAACTATAAGATCAGATTCTGATACCGCAGTGGAAAAAGCGGCGTAGGGACTCATTAAAATGCAGTGACCGGGCAGGTACCTTGACTGAACCTGTCCGGTCTTGATCTGTTCTGAGCTCTTTTTGAAAATTTGGTATTGACAAACTCATTTTTTGTGGTATAATACAAACGCACTTGAGTGAAGCGGCGCTTCGCGAGTGCCGAATAAGGGGGCGTAGCTCAGCTGGGAGAGCGCTTGAATGGCATTCAAGAGGTCATCGGTTCGATCCCGACCGTCTCCACCATGAAAGAAACCTGATTTAGCAAACAAATCAGGTTTCTTTTATATTCGCCGGTGGATAGTGCATAAGCGGTCTTGCATCGATCCTTTTGTTTTGATCTGCTGAAAAGTATCGGAAGACAGTAAAACAGAGCCGGCTTGTTCGGCCTTCGATGAGGTATGAGATATGGAAAAAATACAGTTGTTTATCAAGGCGCTCGCGCTGCTGC
>JAFSXA010000206.1 GCA_017450135.1 Clostridia bacterium
ACAAAGGAACGCCGGGGGCGAACCGCCGAAGCGCGTCCGGTGGACGATGAAGCGAGGCGGTGAGGTGAAAAAACAGGGAGAATCACGAAGCGCTCCAAGCGAGTGAGGCGACCATGTTTTTGAGGGATCGACGTTCCCTACGGCCGAAGACGACAACATTGGCGGTTTTGGTACGGATTTGCCGGAAATATTTATCTCGATATACGGGCTGCCGGGTCGTCCTACAAGTGCTTGCAGTCAGCATTGCCGGAATTTAGTTTGATCGTGCGAGTTTTATTTAACGAACAAATCATGTAGGGGCGGGTTTCCATACCCTCCCGTAAGACTTTTATGTGTTTTTTTGGGGAGGGCGTGGAAGCCCTCCCCAACGGCCGAAGACGTCAACATTGCCGGTTTTTGTACGGATTTCCAGTGAATTTTTTATCTCGATATACGGGCTGCAGGTCGTCAGCCCCTACAAGCGCTTGCAGTCAGCGTTGCCGAAATATTGTTAAATCGTGTTAAATTATTTCTGAATAAATGTATATTTGCCGGGGGCGAGGGTGATAACGGCGCAGTCTCCTTCGCGCTCAAGCTCCGTCACCGGGCGCTCATCGCCGTTCATTGTCAGCTTATCCGCGATAAGCGGCAGGCGCAGGACGGTCGGCACCTCAGGTACGGTGCACTCATAAACAAAGCCGTCCTCCGTGCTCCAGGAGCTCTCTATAAGCCCTGCCGGGCAGGTATATTCAGCTCTGATCCAACTCATTCTGTGCTGACCCTCCGGCAGCTCGTCGTCCGTTCTCATATCCGGGCGCGGCTGAAGAATAAGCTCTGCGAAGCCCGGCTTGCCGGGTTCGATGCCTGCCATATAGCGGTACATCCACTCCTCAACGGCGCCGTAGGCATAGTGGTTAAATGAATTCATCCCGACGTCGCCGAAGCCCTTCTCGATCGTATAGGAATTCCAGCGCTCCCAGACGGTCGTCGCTCCCTGATCGATGCTGTAGAGCCATGAGGGCTCGGCTCTCTGCATAAGCAGGTCGTACGCCGTTTTATCCTCGCCGATCTTGGAGAGGGTCGGCAGCAGGTTGTACGTTCCCACAAATCCGGTGGAAAGGCGGTTGCCGTTCTCCCTTATCAGCTCGGGAAGCTCCCTCGCCACCTCGGCGGCATAGTCCGGATCCTCTAACAGGTTGAAGGCAAGGGCAATTACACAGGTGGTCTGCTTGCGCTCCTTCAATTTACCGTTCTTCATGAATTTTCCGGTGAAAAACTTATAGGCTTTTGCGCGAAGCCCCCTGTAATATTCCGCCTTATCCTCAAAGCCGAGGACGTTGCTGCATTCGATCATAAGGTCAAGGTCGTGCACCAAAAAGGCTGAGGAAAGGAACTCGTTCTTACAATAATCATATGAGAGCCAGTCACCGTACGTAGGTCTCGGGCCGCGGAAGCCGTTGATATCGATAAGATGGGCTATATACCTCTCCATGGCGTCAAAATTCTCGCTGAGTATCGTCTTGTCGCCGTACATCAAATACATGGTATGGGGAACTATTATGCAGGCATCCGACCATGCCGCTCCGTCCTCCCAGCCCTTTGAATCGCTTATGCGCGGAACAACATCGGGCATACCGCCGTCATCAGCCTGGGTATCTCTTGCGTCGGTCATCCACTTGCGGAAAAAGCCGTAGACGTTCGCGTTGTACGACGCGGTGCGGCAAAATGCCTGAGTGTCGCCCGTCCAGCCTAAGCGCTCGTCGCGCTGGGGGCAGTCAGTCGGCACAAAGAGGTAGTTGCCCCTCTGACCCCAGATTATATTCGATATCAGCTTGTTGATAAGCCCGTCGGAGGTCTCGATACGTCCGTTTTCTTTGGTCGCCGAGCCTACCGTCTGAGCCTCGCAGGATATCAGCTCAAATTCACTGTCGCAGGTGAGCTCAACATACCTGAAGCCGAAGAAGCTGAACGTCGGACGGTATTCCTCCTCCCCGTCCGAACCGATAACGTAATGCGCCTTCGCCCTGGCGGTGCGGTAATTGACCGTGTAGACTGAGCCCTCCGGCCCGTCGTTGCCCCTCGCTCTGCTTCCGCTGTCGTTGAGCATCTCGGAATATCTTACATTGACCTTGGAGCCGGGCTTGCCCTTGACTCTGATTTTGACCCAGCCTACCGTCTCCTGGCCGAAATCAATGATTATCTTCCTCTCTTCCCCAGCCGTTACCGGCAGAGAGGTCTTATCCGTCTCGGGAATTATCCTGCCGAAATCGGATCCGTTATCCTCAACCCTGCTGTAGACCGTGACGCTCGCGGGCAGGAGCGTAAGCCCGTCCCTGACCTTTACTGTCTCACCGATAAACGGTGTTATCTCTCCGCTGAAGTAATCGCATTCCTTAGGGCTGCCCCATTCCGACAGATCGAACGATGCGCACGAAAGCTCGTCATAGCCGGGGAAGCGTGCGTCGCAGTACTCGCCGTCCCAGATATCGGCGTTCCTGACTCTGCCGCCGACCTGAGCCTTCCACGAGGTGCCCGAGGAGATCTCCCGCCTGCCGCCGTCGTCCTCAACGATCAGGTTGAGCTTGACTGCCGGAGGCCTCGAGCCGTAATAGCCGCCGCTTATCCTGCCGCTGTACCAGCCGTTGGAAACGACGGCGAGTATACGGTTTTTACCCTCGCGCAGCAGGGGCAGCACGTCATAATCGTAATAATAGGCGCGCTTTCTGTAATCCGACCAGCCGGGCTTAAGCTCGTCGCTCCCGGCGCGGACGCCGTTTATCCAAATGTCTGCACATCCGAGCGCGGTAAACACAAGCCTGCCGCTTTTTACGCCGCTGAGCTCAAAATCCCCTGCAAACATCGGCAGTCCGTTCCACGTCATAAACGGGACGTGCTGACGGGCGAAGCCGTTGCCTCTGACATTCTCAAAGGCGTCGCTGTCATAATACATCTCATAATCGCAGTATATCATCTGCGAGGCTCCGAATAACCTGTTATCATTCATAACGTTGTCCTTTCCGGCTCAAAGCCGCTATTATCTGTAAATAATATTATAGATAAGCTTCGAGACGCCGCTCTTATTGAGAACGAACGCAAGAGCCTTAACTATCGTGTCGGCAAGCAGGGTCGTGGCTCCGCCGAGATCGACAAAGAACGCGTCCTCCGCCTGCGGCGCTCCCTCGTATTCGAGAGTGAAGGCCTGAGTATAGATGACTCCGCCCCTGCCGATGATCTCTGCCCTGACGTATGAGCCGATCTCATCCGAATGCTCGTCGAGGTCTATCGAATTGCCGACGGCTATTACTCTGCCGTCCGCGATCCAGTGGACAAGATAGGCGTCTTTCGCACTCACCGTTATCCTGTCGCCGGCCTCGTCCACCGTTATCCCGGTCACTCTCGGGGCCGCGGCCTCCTCGTCAAACTCATATATCGTATTCTGAATGCCGGTCTGCTCCTCGGCAAGGATGGCGTTGTAAGCATCCGTGAGCTCCTTCGCAAGCTCGCTGCCGACGCCCGCCGCCTTCAACTCGTCAGACCATGCCTTGATTTCCTCCCTGGAGCCTATGTATCTGCTCGCGGCAAAAAACTCGCCGTTCTTCATGCAGTTTTTGAGGGCGTCAACCGTTTTTTCCGGCATACACATTAGAGTATAACCCGAATGGATTATTCCGTCGTTATGTGAATCCGAGGTCGCAAGAGCGAATACGTTTCTGCCCGACGGAACGACCTTCTCAAGCAGGATATCCCAGAGCTTTCTGTCATAACGCGTCCTGAAATCGCCCTTGCTGTTGACGTCTACTCCGAGGCAGGAATCATACTTTTTGAGAAGATCCGCAAATTTATTCGCTATATATCTGTACTTGAGGTTGGACTGGTCGTAGGCGTCCTCAAAGTGTCTCTCGTTCCTGGCCCCGCTGTACTCGCCCGGGTGGTTGATAACGGAGAGGCCGCCGAGCCTGTCTACATTCCTTATAGGCGTTTCGTAATCGCTCGTTCCGCCTATCGAACCGTCGCCGTAGTCCGCGAACCATGTGCAGACGTGAGCATTATTGAACGAGGTGGGGTTCTGCTCATTGCCGAAGGGAACTCTGAGCATCGAACGCTCCGCCGTGCCGTCGGCGTTATACTGGGTATAATTCGTGCCGTCGTAGGTATATCTTTTCCCGTTTTCCGCAGTACCCGAGGCAGAGACTGCGCCTACGGCGAGCTTTCCTCTTCTGATCGTGGCGCCTATCTTAACGATGGTGTTCACATTGTCCGTGTCCCAGCCGTAGTCCACCGTACCGTGGTCGGTCATAGCCATTATATCAAAGCCGTGGCGGTAGTGCTCCTCGACAGTGCGGTACTTTGCCGAGTTGCCATCCGACGCTGTGGAATGGGCATGGAGATCGGCCTTGTACTGTCCATAGGTCGACCAGTCGACTCCGGCATATGTGTTGTTTATACGGTAGTCCCTTCCGGCAGCGGCATGGGTCCCGACCGCAAGACACGAAGTAAGCATTGCAGCGGCAGAAATCACGGCTATCATCCTTTTGAATCTCATTTTGTAAAACCTCCCGGTATATTTCGTATTTTCATCTGTGAATATGTATCGCGCTCACGCCCGTCTGCGCCGTGACGGGGACAAGCTCCCCGGTCGCATGGTCGTTGAGCATAAACTGCGGATACCTCGGGTCGTCGAAGACCGTCATCGCGGTATCGCTGTAAATAAAATCATAGGCAAAGCTCAGGTAGCCTCTTGTGTACCAGGTGTGCATCATATCCTTGATGAACCAGGTGTTCTCGGGATACATACAGGTCGAGGCGTCGATGATGCCGTCGGGCGACAGATGGTTGTGTCCGTCGTCGACCGCCTGGACGTAATCCGCGCCGAGCGTTTTGCCGAACGGGGCGCAGGTGGCGCCGAGCGACGTCCTCCTTGTGTCTATCAGAAAATCGGACTGATAACCGTCGTCGGTTATCGCGGGAACGGCCGCCTTGCCGTAATTCGATATGATCGCGAGGCGCACTCCGTCCTCCATGGCGGAATCGAGCAGCTCCCCTGTCCTGTCCATTACCCCGTAATGGTACCTGTCGATTTTAGCGATCAGCCGCGCATTTTCATCCTCATCCAGCATAAACGCCTTTGCCGCCTCGTAATCCTCCTGCGGCACAAAGGTCCATAGCCCGGGTATGCAGCCCATAAAGGACTTCAGGGAATAATCATAAAGGCTGTCCCTGCAGCGGTCTATTGTATAGTCGAGGCTATTTGCCACGGCGGCTATCAATATGCCCCCGAACGCCTTTATCAGCAGGCGCGAAGCGACGCTTTTATTATCGCTGCCCTCAACAAAATTCAGGATATAGTTTATCACGGACGCCGGTTTGACGTCGAGATCGCCGGTAAAGATCGAGCCGACAAGAGTGATGCCGTTGAATGCCGAGGACTGCATGACGATGGAATCCACACTGCCGCTGCCGTATACGCTCAGGTAGGTCATGGTGACCGCGCCGCCCATACTCTCGGCTCTGAGAGCCACACGGTCGTGGCCGGTGAGCCGCTTTAGCTCCTCGATATAATCGTTCAGCTCCCGGGCAATGTCAAAGACGTCCTCTCTCCAGTCGTAACGGAATACGTTGGACATGCCGGGCGTATGATCCGCCGACGGCGGCACCCTCTGAGTGACGTCCACCGCGGGATTCACCGGATCGCCGTTGCGGTCGCAAATCACGTCGGCAAACAGCTCATCCATATCGTCAGCCACCGATTTTGCAAAAGAGTCAAAATCAGCGGTGACGATCAAAGCTATTACCGGCACTATGAGCTTGACCACCGCGCGGACGACAGCCCCGCTCTCCGGCATGAATACCATGCGCTCCCCGGGCGTGCCGACGTTCTCCGCAAGAGGCGTCTGGGCAAAGCCCGTGACGTAGATGACCGGAACGTATCCGCAGCCGCAGTCCTTATCGGCCGCGAGAGCCGCCGGAATGCACAGGGAAAGCACAAGGATGACAGAAAGAATAATAGAAATTGTTTTTTCCATAAAACCGCCCCCAAGCGATTATATCATAACTCGAACGGTTTATCAATTCTTAATCCGTATTTGAACTCATATAATTTCATATAAATCCTTGTATCTGCGACCGGAACGGGTGAGAATAATGACGAATGCAAAAAAACTGCTTTTCAATACCCTGCTGCTGACTGCCGCCGCCTTCCTGACGCGCACAGCCGCCGTCAGCTTCAACGCATATCTGAGCGGACAGCTCGGCGCACAGGGCATCGGGCTTTTACAGCTCATAACCTCCGTATATTCAATGGCTGTGGTTTTTGCCTGCGGAGGCAGCCGGCTCGCCGCCATGAGGCTAACTGCGGACTGCCGTGCTCTGCAGCGCGGAGCGGAGCGCAGAGTTATGCGGCGCTGCCTTGTCTACTCCCTGATCTGCGGCACGGCGGCGGCCGCCGCCCTGGCTCTGTCCTCGGAGCTTATCGGTTCCGCCTTCATAGACGATCCGAGGAGCGCGCCGTCCCTGAGGATACTGAGCCTCGGCCTGCCCTTTATCGCCATGTCTTCCGCGCTGAACGGATATTTTACATCTGTGGGGAGGTTGGCAGGCTTCACGGCGGCGGGGCTCGCAGAGCAGGCGTTCAGGATTGCGCTGACCGTTTTTTCGCTCCGGGCAGCTGTCGCCCACGGGCTCGAGGCGGCCTGCGTCGCCATATCCTTCGGCATGACCGCCTCCGAGGCCTTCTCGCTCGTCTGCACCCTGATAATATACCGTCTGAGCGTTGAAAACGGCTCCGCTCACGCCTCGCCCGTTATGAAAAAGCTGCTGTCGATAGCTCTTCCGGACGTCCTCGGCTCAGGTGTTAGGTCTGTCCTTATGACCGTGGAGCATCTGCTGATCCCCGCCGGTCTGCGCAAATCCGGAAGCGACGCGGAGCAGTCCTTCACCGCCTACGGGACTATACACGGGATGTCTCTTCCGCTCGTCCTCTACCCTTCCGCACTGCTGGCTTCCCTTTCCGGTCTGCTGATCCCCGAGATATCCTCCGCACACACACGCGGAAACACACTGCGGATAAACTATATGATATCCAGAGTGCTCCACCTGACACTGCTGTTTTCCATAGGAGCGGCAGGGATAATGTATTCTTGCGCCGAAAGGCTCGGCAGCGCCGTGTATCCGGGAACCTCTGCCGCCGTATATCTGCAAATATTTGCGCCGCTCATCCCCGTGATGTACACCGATATGACAGTGGACGGCATATTGAAGGGTCTTGGCCAGCAGGTCAGCTGTATGAAATACAATATCGCGGACGCCGGTATCTCCGTCCTGCTCGTATGGCTCCTCGTGCCCCGGTACTCCGTCAGAGGATATGTGGCGGTCGTGTTCGTCAGCGAGATAATAAACTTCGCCCTCAGCTTTCACAGACTCACTCAGGTCAGCGAGGTCAGGCTCTCCCTGTTTGAGGATATCCTGATACCCATTGTCTGCGCGTTCTGCTCCGGTGCGGCGGTCAATATCCTTTTCACCCTTTCGGATCCGGGTTTGGGTATAAAAACAGAAGCAGCCTCACAGATAATACTCTGCGCGGCTGTATACGTTCTGCTGCTCGCCCCGTTCGGCTCGCTTGGACGGGAGGAGCTTATCTGGATGAAAAAACTGCTGGCATCCGGCAAAAAATAACGCAGGGCTCACTCAACCTTATCGAGCATGACCTCCATCATATCCTCCGTTATCTGGTTCCCCTCCGCGTCAAAGAAATAGCCGTTTTCAAAAACGCCTAAAAGCTTGCCCGACGCTTTGTAATAGCTCTGTCTGAGGCAGTTGCCGTCGGAATCG
>JAFSXA010000207.1 GCA_017450135.1 Clostridia bacterium
CTCGACGTTCCTTTGTAAAACTTCCCGGTTTATTTATTTGGAACGCCGAGGGCGGCGTTCCCTACGACCCAAGACATGAGCATTACCGGTTTGGTACGGATTTCCCGTGAATTTTTTATCTCGATATACGGGCTGCCGAGGTCGTCAGCCCCTACAAGTGCTTACAGTAAGCATTGCCGGAATTTAGTTTGATCGTGCGAGTTTTATGGGAACACAATGAGACCGCACCGGGGAAACGATGCGGTCTCTGATTTTTATCTTATTGCAAATGGTCTTGCGCCTTTATCGACGTCTGAGGCTCAGTCGTCACAGCAGGGGTCTGCAGCCTTCTTCTTCGGCTGCGGCTTTGACGGCCTTGTGTGCGCGCCGAGCTCCGTGACCTCGCTGAATATCGCGCTGTTGACGCTCAGGTCGGTGATATCAGTCGGGATGATAAGCTTTGCCGACTGCGAATTTGAAGCGTCGACCAGCGATTCATACTTTTTGAGTTCGAGCACCTCGGGCGATATTCCGGCGCTGACAAGAGCCTTTATACCGTCTGCCTCCGCCTGACGCGCGAGCAGCACCGCTCTCGCCTCACCCTCTGCGATGGTTATCCTCGCTTCCTTCTCACCCTGTGCTTCAAGGACTTTGGCCTCCTTGTCGCCCTGAGCTCTTGTAATGACGGACTGCTTGTGAGCCTCCGCCTCGAGGACGGTTGCGCGCTTGTCGCGCTCGGCCTTCATCTGCTTTTCCATGGCGGCCTGGATCTCCCTGGGCGGCATGATGTTCTTGATCTCGACTCTGGTGACCTTTATGCCCCATTTGTCCGTTGCCTCGTCAAGGGATATCGCCATCCTCTCGTTGATGGTCGATCTCGAGGTCAGAGCGTCGTCGAGGATAAGATTACCTATTTCGTTTCTGAGCATGGTCGCCGCGAGGTTTTCAAGCGCGAGCACGGGATTCACGACTCCGTAGGCAAAGAGCTTGGGGTCGAAGACCCTGTAATAGACCACGGTGTCTATCTGCATGGTTACGTTATCCTTTGTGATAACGGGCTGCGGAGGACTGTCGAGCACCTGCTCCTTGAGAGTTATCCTCCTTGCGACACGCTCGGCAAACGGGATCTTCAGATGCAGTCCAGCCTCCCATGTGGCGCGGTATTTGCCGAAAAACTCTACTATATATACCGTCGCCTGGGGGACGACTTTTATATTGGCGATGAGCAGAGCGGCGATCAAAACAACAATAGCTATAAATACATACTCCATACGATTCATCCTTTCCGTTTTTTCTTGATTATATCATTTGCCGACAGTTTTGTAAATATCAATACTGTATTTTTCAACCGGAGATCGACGCCGGACACAACAAACCCGGCCTGCGGGATTGACTTATTCCGGAATTGAGTTATAATATGAACAAAGGAGAGATATAATGGTTCTTACGATAGATATAGGAAATACCAATATAAAGCTCGGAGTGTTCGACGGCGACAGGCTGGTTTTCACCTCACGCCTCTCCACGGACAGGGAGAGGACCTCCGACCAGTACGCCTCTGATCTTCTGAGCGTTTTCTCACTGCACAATGCTGACCTTGATAAATTCGATTCGGCAATAATCAGCAGCGTAGTTCCCGAGATCACCAATGCGGTCAGGGACGCGATCAGGCTTGTCTGCGGAATTGACGCACTGAACCTTGAATCCGGGGTCAAGACCGGACTTAAGGTGCGGACGGACGGCAACACTGTCATAGGCGCCGATCTGATAGCGGAATCCGTCGGCGCTGTCGGCAATTATCCCCTGCCGTGCTTCATCGCCGACCTCGGGACGGCGACCAAGATCCTGCTCATTGACGGCAGCGGCTGCTTCTGCGGCTGTACGATCTCCGCCGGAGTTAAGATATCGCTGGACGCTCTCGCGCAGAAGACGTCCCTCCTGTCCTCTATCAGGCTCAGGACGCCCTCAACCGCGATCGGCAAAAACACCGAGGATTGTATGCTCATAGGCACCGTGCTGGGCACAGCCGATATGCTTGACGGCCTTATGAACAGGATAGAGAGCGAATTCGGGGAGCCCATCACCACCTGCATAGCAACGGGCGGACTCTCTAAAGCGATAATCGGCAACTGTAAAAGAAAAATGGTATTCGATCCCGATCTCACCCTCAAGGGCTTGAAGATCATTGCTGATAAAAACAAATAATACACAGATAGTTTTGTTATTGGCATCTCTAAATATTCGACGCGTTCAGATTGCATAGAGATTTTTGCGGGATATATAATGAAAAAGATCAGGCAAGATGAATGCAGGAGAATTTTTAGAGATGACCTTAAATAATGCACCGTATCCGTTTTACGGAGCGGGAGCAAGGAGGAATATTTATGGCAAATCCATCATCCGCAGACGCACGTGGCTCTAACAGGAGCGGTACTGTAAAACTGACCGTAACCGCAGTTCTCACCGCGCTCATTCTGGTCATGACCTTTACGCCGATAGGTTATCTTAAGGTCGGGGCCATCGAGATCACCTTTCTCAGCATCCCCGTTGCCATCGGAGCCATTATCTGCGGCCCCGGAGCCGGAGCCTTTTTAGGCGCGGTATTCGGAGCAACAAGCTTTTTGCAGTGCTTTACTGCGCCCACTCCGTTCAGCGCGGCTCTGCTGGGAATCAGCCCGCTGCGCACGGCTGTGATGTGCTTTGTGCCGAGGATCCTCGCAGGTCTTCTGACAGGGCTTATCTTCACGGCTTTCCGCAACAAAAAGTCCGTTCTCTCGTTCACCTTATCCTCGTTCAGCATGGGTTTTCTGAACACGGTTTTCTTTGTCGCCGCGCTGATACTTCTCTTCGGGACAAAGAGCCTCGCCGCGCTGCAGCTCGGTGATACGGTCGTGGCGATAATCTCTACTCTCGTCACGGTAAACGCCCTTGTCGAGTGGGCGGCCTGCCTTGTGATAGGCTTCGCTGTAAGCAAGGCGCTCGCAGTTGTTTTAAAAAAGTATATGAAATAAATAAAAATTTGGACTTGTAGGTATGAAAAAAAGATCTGAAAAAGCCCTCTGCCTGATCTCAGCCCTGCTGATAATGAGCCTGATTCTGTGGTACTTCAACAACCGTACCATCAGGATAGAGACTCAGACTATTTATTCTGACAAGGTCGTCAGCGACGTCCGTATAGCCGTCATTTCCGACCTGCACGGTGCAGAATTCGGCAGGGACAACGCCGTGCTCAGGGGCAAGATTGAGAAGCTTTCGCCCGACATGATACTTGTCCTCGGCGATATGTATTCGAGAGGCCATGAGGACGATGCGGAGAAGATAATCGAGCTCCTTGAAGATATGTCAAAAACGGCGGAGGTCTTCGTCATCACCGGCGAGCACGACAACGGGGAGGAATACCGCCGGATGCTCACGGAATCGGACAAGATACACTACCTGAGATACAGCAATTTTGAAACCGAGGTCAACGGCAACAGGGTCTGCGTGTACGGGATCGACAACGTCTACATCTCCGACACCTTCGATCTGAACCGTGAATTTTCCCCTCCGGACGGGGATAAGCTAAACCTTCTGATGGCGCACATCCCGAGCTTGAAATACGACAGCTTCGGCGCGGACGTGGTATTCTCGGGCGACACCCACGGCGGTGTTGTCCGTCTGCCATACATTGGTCCCCTGTTCTACGACGGTTACTTTTTCCCAAAGCTGACTTTAAAAGAAGTAATCCTTGACAAGGGACTCTTTGACACCGGCAGCTCTCAGCTTTACGTGACTTCCGGTCTGGGCAATTACCCCATTGAAGCAAGACTGTTCAACAGGCCCGAAATATGCCTGATAACAATAGAAAAGGAGAGTTCAAAATGAGCCTTGCAGACAAGATTTTCATAGATATGTGTACAGACATACTTGAGCACGGCACCGATACGAAGGGGGAAAAGGTGCGCCCGAAATGGGACGACGGCACGCCCGCCTATACGCAAAAGCTCTTCGGCGTTGTCAACAGGTACGATCTGCGCAGGGAGTTCCCGGCGCTGACCCTCCGCAGGACTGCGCTGAGATCCTGCGTGGACGAGATACTCTGGATATGGCAGAAAAAATCCAACAATATAAACGACCTCCACTCTCATATCTGGGATTCCTGGGCTGATGAGGACGGCAGCATCGGCAAGGCCTACGGCTACCAGCTCGGCGTGAAGCATGAGTACCGCGAGGGAAGCTTCGACCAGGTGGACAGGGTGCTGTACGACCTGAAAAACAATCCCTTCAGCAGGAGAATAATGACGAACATATACAACCATCACGATCTGCACGAGATGAATCTCTACCCCTGCGCTTACAGCATGACCTTCAACGTCACTCAGGGCGAAAACGGCAGGCTCGTGCTCAACGGCATACTCAACCAGAGAAGTCAGGACGTGCTGACCGCGAACAACTGGAACGTGGTGCAGTACAGCGTGCTGATGCATATGTTCGCGCAGGTCTCGGATATGGAGGTCGGCGAGCTTGTGCACGTCATTGCGGACGCCCATATTTACGACAGGCACATTCCGCTTGTCCGTGACCTGATATCACGCGAGCCTCTGCCGGCGCCGACATTCCGTATCAACCCCGACGTAAAGGACTTTTACGATTTCACTGTCGATGATTTCAGCCTCGAAAACTACGAGACGCATCCGCAGATAAAGAACATCCCCGTTGCGGTCTGAGGTGTTGATATGAAGATCATTACAGCGATAGACCGTGACAGAAACATCGGATATAAGAGCGGACTTCTCTTCAAGATACCCGCCGACATGAGGTTTTTCAAGGAGCAGACCATAGGCAAGGTGGTAGTCATGGGGAGAAAGACGCTTGAATCTCTCCCCGGCTCAAGGCCGCTCCCGGACAGGGTGAATATTGTACTGACGAGGAACACGGACTACGCACCCGACGGAGTGATCATTGCCCATGATACAGACGAGCTGTTCAGCTTTCTTGAGGACTATGACACTGATCAAGTGTACGTCATCGGCGGCGAGTCGATCTACCGTCTGCTCCTGCCCTACTGCGACACTGCGATACTCACGGAGATAGACACTGTTGCCGAGAAAGCGGATAAAAAGTTCCCTGAGCTCGACCCCGGCGAATGGAGCGTGGAATCCCAAACCGGGACACAGGAGAGCAACGGATACAAATTCCAATGGAAGGTTTACAAGAGAAAATAAGCGTTGAGATGACGCGGCAATATAAAACCGTAAGGTGCAGAGATCGAAAATTTCGAAATCTGCACCTTGTTTACTTTTATAATTCGCACATTTCCTTGACGTCAGCATTGACGAATGAGTCAATAATGCTCAGCTTTTTAATACTATCTCCCCGTCCTCAACGTCTATCAAAACGCTTGTGATCGGAGAATCCATGCTTTCGACTATCTCAGCCGTTATCATATCCTCAACGGATCTGCGTATGAGGTTGCGCAGGTCGCGCGCTCCCCTGGAGCCGCCGACCGATTTCGCCGCGAGCGTCTGTACAACCGCGTCGGTATACTCGAACGCAATGCCCTTGTCCCTGAGCGGCTCCCTGAACTCGTCGAGCATCAGAACGGCTATCTTTTTGAAGGCCTCCTCGTCAAGATCGTTGAAGACAACGACCTCGTCGACCCTGCCGATAAACTCGGGACGCAGGAACTCCTTCAGGGCCTTCATTGCCTTTTCCTTGCTCGCCTCACCCTTTGTTTTGCCGAAGCCGAGAGCGCCCTCGCTCCTGCTGCTGCCGGCGTTGGAGGTCATAACTATAACCGTATTTTCAAAATTCACCGTCCTGCCCTGAGCGTCGGTGATCCTGCCCTCGTCAAGTATCTGGAGCAGGATGTTCATAACGTCGGGATGGGCTTTTTCTATCTCATCGAAGAGAAGTACCGAATACGGCTCGCGCCTGACCTTCTCCGTGAGCTGGCCTGCCTCGTCGTAGCCCACGTAGCCCGGGGGCGAGCCGATTATCCTCGACACGCTGTGCTTCTCCATGAACTCCGACATATCGAGCCTGATAAGTGTCTCCGGAGTATCTAAAAGCTCGTTGGCAAGCTGCTTGACAAGCTCCGTCTTCCCTACTCCGGTGGGGCCGACGAAGATGAACGACGAGGGTCTGCGGCGCGGGCTGATCTGTATCCTGCCCCTGCGTATCGCCGCCGAAACCTTGTCCACCGCCTCATCCTGGCCGATGATCTTTTTCTTCAGCTTTTTATCGAGATCGGCGAGCCTTTTAAGATCGCTCTCAACTATCTTCTGCGCGGGTATTCCCGTCCAGAGCTGGATGACCCTCGCGAGGTCGTCCTCCGTCACCGGAGAATGCTCAACAAGCGGTATGAGCTGGTTGATCCTTGTATCACATTTGATAATGTCTGATTTGACCCTGGCTATGGCCTCATAGTCGGGGCTCTCCGCCTCCTCGAGCTTCTGTTCCTCAGCCAGAAGTTC
This sequence comes from Clostridia bacterium, assembly GCA_017450135.1. GTDB lineage: Bacteria > Bacillota > Clostridia > Oscillospirales > Acutalibacteraceae > CAG-488. The sequence continues at coordinate 6,435 of JAFSXA010000207.1, forward strand.
ATTCTTCTCGATGAGCTTCTTTTCGTACTCGCTGATATGCTTGTTTCTGAGGCTGGCGCAGGTGCACGCCTCGTCGAGCAGATCTATCGCCTTGTCCGGCAGGAATCTGTCCGTAATGAATCTCTCCGAAAGTGTGACTGCCGTATGGACGAGGCTGTCGCTTATCTGAACCTTATGGAAATCCTCATAGTAGCTCTTTATACCGACAAGCACCTGATAGGTGTCCTCAATGGACGGCTCCTCGACCTTGACAGGCTGCAGCCTTCTCTCAAGGGCGGCGTCCTTCTCTATATACTTTCTGTATTCCGTGAAGGTGGTGGCTCCGATGATCTGCACCTCTCCCCTTGAGAGAGCGGGCTTGAGGATATTCGCGGCGTTCATTGCGCCCTCGGAATCTCCGCCCGTGCCTACAAGATTGTGCACCTCATCTATAAAGAGGATTATGTTGCCCTCCGCTTTGACCTCCTCGACAAGACCCTTTACCCTGCCCTCAAACTGGCCGCGGAACTGGGTTCCGGCGACAAGCGAGGTCAGATCGAGAAGCTGTATTTCCTTGTCTGCAAGCTTGGCAGGAACGTCGCCTGCGGCAATTTTCAGAGCAAGACCCTCCGCTATCGCGGTCTTTCCGACGCCCGGCTCGCCTATGAGACAGGGGTTGTTCTTTGAACGGCGGCAGAGGATCTGTATCGTTCTGTATATCTCATTCTCTCTGCCGATTATGCGGTCGAGCTTGCCCTCTTTGGCCTTGAGGGTCAGGTCGGTACAGTAGAGAGGCAGATATTTCCTCTTCTTTTTGCTGCCGTCACCCTGCTTTTTCCTGTTCTTTTTATCCTTCTTTTCGACCGGCTCGGACAGATCGTCGCGAGCCTCATTCTCACCGTTGATGAGTCCCTGCATAAACGGGAAGGTCGGCACTCCGCCCGGCTCAAAGCCTTCGCCCTCGTCGCCCATTCCCATCATGGCGCCGAACTGGTCGCTCATTGCCTCATAGTCATCCTCTGTTATGCCCATGTTCTCCATCATTTTCTTGATGGGGCCGTTCGACTCCATGGCGCACTTGAGGCACAGCCCCTCCTGCCTGGTGCTCTTTTCACCGTCCATCCTGGTCATGAATATAACTGCCGGCCTAATGCCGCACTTACTGCACATTATTTGTTTCATATTTCTCTCCTAAGCTTTGGTGTCTGTTATTTTTTCCCGTATTTCTCTTTGACCTGCCTGTAAACACCGGGCAGATAGCTCACGAAAGCCACGACCGTAAGCAGCGCGGATATCGCGACCAGGATCACAAGCATAGCGTCGGGGACGGTCCAGAGCGAATTGAAGGCTCCGACGTCCGGCGCAAACGCAAAGAGAAGTATCATAACTCCGTAGAAAACGAAGGTAGCGACCTTCCCGTATATCTCGGCTGCCGAGGGCTTGAGGCCCACGGCTATCATGATCCCGCCGAAAACGACCATCACGAGCTCCTTGATGATAAAGACAAGGAAGATCCAACTGAAGGTCCTTATCATCTCGTTTTCACTCGAGTGAAATTTCAAATAAAGCAGAACGGCTATGGTTATCTGCGTCAGCTTATCCGCGACCGGGTCTATGATCTTGCCAAGCTCGCTGACCTGATTGAACCTGCGGGCTATCTTGCCGTCCAGAAAATCCGACAGTCCCGACAGCGCGAGAACGAGCAGAGCGGGCACCACCTGCCCTTTCAGGAACAGCACGGCGAAAATCGGCACCATGATTATTCGCGCAAAAGACAGCCAGTTCGGAATTGTATTCCAGTTTTTAAACAGATCCTTAACCATAATTATCCTCCTGTTACGGGCAGTTTGATTTTATCCGCTATATCCTCGTTTGAAATGACGAATTGAACCACCCTTGAATTATCTATCGCATTTTTATACCTCGGGCTGTACACTATATGGGAAGAAGCCCTCAGGCAGACGCAAAGGAGCATCACGACCATGGCGCCGCAGAGCGCTCCGAACACTCCCCCGAGTATTTTGTTCGCCTGCTTGAGCACAGGCAGCTTGAAAAGCTTATCAATAAGCAGAATAATCAGTCTTAGCACGATCCAAAATACGATAAAGCTGACGGCGAGCACCGTAAGTCCGGCTGTTTTATGCTCCATGCCGCTGAGCAGATTGGTGTTGCTGATTATCCAGTCCGTGGCGGCGCCGTTCAGATGCCTTGCAAGGAAACCGGCTATGAGAAACGACGCAAAGCCGAGAACCGTTTTAACGATCCCCTTGAAAAAATATATGGCCGTGACAGCCGCAAAAACAACTGCCAGGATTATGTCGACTATGTATTCTTCCATTCTTCTTCTCGCTTTCTTAAGGCAATAACGCACGATTTGAGGCGCACGCCCCGTTTGGTTTTATTCCATCATCTCACGCACCCGGATTATGCCGTATTACCTTAATCCGCAGCCGTGTCGGCTCTCGTTTTAAAGCAGGAAATACCGACCGAGGTCAGCACGTAGGTCTTGGAGCCGTTGACGGCTACGCGCACCGGCACGCCGCTCAACTTCGCACTGCCGACCTGTTTACCCTTTTTGTTGTACATCCTGACCTCGTTTTCAAAGAGGACGGCAAAATACCTTCCGTCGAAATCGACCCACTTGATCTGCTTGTCAAAATCGGTTGAAAACAGCTTTTTGTTCCTGTTATTATATATGCTTACATTTGACAGAATAGGGCTCGAATACCGGGAAAGCACAAGACTGCTGCAGCCCTTATCGTTTATGCTGTAAGCCTTGAGGCTGTCCGAGCCGAATTTTTCATCGTCTGTCCTGTCGCGGTTGTTTTTTATGAAGGTGCGCAGATTATCGCCCACTGCCGCTATATCGTTTGCCTTGATATAATTCACCCTGACAAGGGTTGTGCCGTCGTAATCGAAGCGCGAAACATACTTATCCGATTTGAAATTGAACACATAGAGCTTTGAGTTGATAACGGCGTTCTTGGAATCAATGGTCGTCACCGCCGCGTATCTGCCGTTATCCGATAGGGAGATATCGGTGATCCTCTCCGTTTTGAATTTCCAGATAAATATCTCCTTGTGCCTCTTGTTATAAACGGTGAGCACGGAGCTGACGTCCTTGCCGTATGTGCCGACAGCATAATTCCCTTTTTTGCCGATATCGGCGGCTGTGATCCTGTTTTCGAGCTTGTAATCCTTGACTATCTCCGTGCCGTTCTGCACGCGGAAGCAGCCCGAATCGAGGTCGTAGACTATTATCTGAGAGCCGCTCGTCTTCATCATCGGGCTTGAATATGTGTGCTGCTGCGGACCGATCTCCTTTGCCGTCGAGGTAAGTGTGAGAGTCCTGTCCGAGAGCAGGAGATTGAGCTTGGAGCCGCTGACCCTGATATCCTCGACGTCGTCCGATTTGACCGCGTAAGGGAAGCCCTCGCCCGAGCCCATGCCCATGAAATAATCACGGGTGTCTGACGCCATGGTTCTGACGGAGGTGCCGCCTATCTTCTGCGCGGCTATGACTATCACCAGAACTGCGATCGCAACCATTGCTGTGATCGCGGCGGCGACCATTGCTTTTTTTCTTTTCCGTCTCTGCTTTGCGGAGATTTTAACGTCTTTTTTCATCTATTGCTTCCTCGTAGAAAACTCTGTCAAGGAACAGCCCCTTTGCAGGCGCCGTTCTTCCGGCATATTTTCTGTCTTTAATATCTATTATATCAACAAGTTTGTTTTTTTCAATCTTATTTTCTGAAATTTCTATTAACGTCCCGACCATTATCCTGACCATGTTGTATAAAAAGCCGTTCGCCTCGACGATGAACCTGACTTCATCGCCCTGTCTCTCGACCGTAAAGGAGGAAACGATCCTGACCTTATCCTCCACCGAGCTGCCGGCGGCACAGAAGGAAGTGAAATCATGCGTCCCGACAAAGGCCTGAGCCTGGGCGTTGAGAAAACCGGCGTCAAGCCGGGACTTATAGTGCCATGAGTACCTGTCAAGGAAGGGATTCCTCGCGGCTGAATTCCATACCCTGTAAACATACCTCTTGCCCCTGCAGTCGTACCTTGCGTGGAAGAATCCCGGAACCTGTATACACCCGGTCACCGCTATGCTGTCGGGCAGCACGGCGTTCAATGAGCCCATAAGACGGCGGCAGTCAATTGCATTCTCCGTCCTGAAATTACAGCAAAACTCATTGGCGTGGACTCCCGAATCGGTGCGGCTGCAGCCGGTCACATTCTCCCTTACTCCGGTGATGCGCTCTATCGCATCGCATAGCGCCTGCTGGACGGAGAGCCCGTTGGGCTGTACCTGCCAGCCATGGAAATCCGTGCCGTCGTATGAGAGAGTCAGAAGAAGATTCCTCACCTTACGATCACCGCCTTGAAGAAGTGATTCAGCACGATTATACCTGCGACAAAGAGAGCCGTTACCGCCGCGGAGATAAAATCGCGGGGCATAAGCTTCATCTGCTTCATCCTTGTGCGCCCGTTTCCGCCGGTGTAGCAGCGGCAGTCCATCGCGTCGGCAAGCTCGTAGGCGCGCCTGATGGACGAGACGAAAAGCGGCACGATTATGGGGATGAGCGCCTTTGCCCTCTTTATAAATCCGCCGTTGTCGAGGTCGGCTCCCCTCGCCTTCTGTGCGTTGGTGATCCTGTCGATCTCATCTATCAGCGTGGGGATGAACCTGAGCGCGAGCGTCATCATCATGGCGAGCGTCGCGACCGGCACCTTGACAAGCTTCAGCGGAGACAACAGCTTTTCGAGCGCGTCGGTGAGCATCGTGGGAGTGGTGGTATAGGTCAATAGCGAGCTGACGACGACGAGGCAGATTATCCTCACCGCCATGAACAAAGCCGTAAAAATACCGTTTGTGCCTATATGTATAAAACGCCAGCTCACAAGCTCCGTGCCGCCGCGGACGTAGAAGATATTCAGAACGGAGGTAAAAAGAACTATTATCGCTATGGGTTTTAAGCTCTTTAACACCATTTTCATCGGCACTCCGGATATCAGGACGAGTGCTATTGTAAAAAGAACCATCAGCCCCAGCGCCGGGAAGCTCTTGCAAAGGAAGATGGCTACGATAAACACCATCGTGAGGATTATCTTCATCCTCGCGTCCAGCTTGTGCATGAACGAGTCGCCGATAAAATACTGGCCTATCGTAATATCCTTGATCATTCGCGCACACCCGCCTTCCCCGTTATAAGCTCCAACGCCCTTTCAACGGTATAAGCGCTGCCGAAATCATATCCCTTTGAGCTGAGTATATACATGATCTTTGAGATCTGCGGTATATTCAAGCCGATGTCACGCAGACGCTGAGCGTGCGAATACACCTCGTCCACCGTGCCGAACATCTCGACCCCGGCATTGTTCATGACAAGCACCTTGTCCGCGAGCCTTGCGACGTCCTCCATGCTGTGCGAGACAAGCAGGACGGCGCTGCCTGTGCGCTCTCTGTAATTGCGGATCATTTCGAGCACCCTGTCCCTGCCCGCCGGGTCGAGTCCTGCGGTGGGCTCGTCGAGGATCAGAGCCTCCGGCTCCATCGCTATAACTCCGGCGATGGCGGCGCGCCTCTTCTCCCCTCCGGAGAGATCGAAGGGCGATTTGTCGAGCAGATCAGACTGAAGGCCGACGTACTCCGCCGCGCGTCTGACGCGCCTGTCTATCTCGTCCCCGGGGAGACCCATGTTCCCGGGGCCGAAGGAAATATCTTTGTAAACCGTCTCCTCAAAGAGCTGATACTCGGGATACTGAAAGCAGAGACCGACCTTGAACCTCGCGTCGTGCGCCGCTCTCTTACTGCTCCAGATATCGACTCCGTCAACGGTGACCGTGCCGCTGTCGGGCTTCAGAAGGGCGTTGAAATGCTGAACCAGAGTGCTCTTGCCCGAGCCGGTATGACCGATTATCCCGACGAGTTCGCCCTTGTTTATATCTATGCTGACGTCCTTGAGCGCGACGGCTTCACTCGGCGTCCCCTTATTATAGAGGTGGGTTATGTTTTTTGCTGATATTATCGGCATCATTCCGCCTCCAGCGCATTGATTATAGCCTCGGCGCACTCGTTCTCATTGAGAATATCGCCCGAGAGATTCATTCCTGTTTTTCTCAATCTGTATGCAAGCTCGGTCGCCTGCGGAACGTCGAGGCCGAGAGACTTTATCTTTTCTACATTCGAGAAAACGGTGTTCGGCGTGCCGTCGAGCTCTATCGCTCCGTCGTTCATAACGATTACCCTGTCCGCCTTGACCGCCTCATCCATGTAGTGGGTGATGAGCACGACCGTTATACCGAGCTCCTTATTGAGCATCCTGACCGTATCCATGACCTCCTGCCGCCCGCGCGGATCGAGCATGGCGGTAGGCTCGTCCATAACTATACACTTTGTTTTCATGGCTATTATACCGGCTATGGCGACCCTCTGCTTCTGACCGCCGGAGAGCCTGTGCGGCTCGCGCCCGCGCAGCTCGTACATACCGACGGCTTTGAGCGCCTCGTCCACATCCCTGCGTATCTGCTCGGGCGGGATCCCGAGATTCTCGGGGCCGAAGGCGACGTCGTCCTCAACTATCGTTGCGACTATCTGATTGTCGGGATTCTGAAAGACCATGCCGACAGTCCTGCGTATATCTATGAGCCTTGCGTCGTCAGAGGTGTCCATGCCGTCGACCGTGACCCTGCCCGACGACGGTACCAGGATACCGTTGATGAGCTTTGCCAGTGTCGATTTTCCGCACCCGTTGCGTCCGAGGACGGCAACGAACTGCCCCTCGGGTATAGCAAGGCTTAAGCCGTCGACCACAGGTACGGCGGCTGTCTGATCCACATTTGCCTCATAGGCGAAGGTCACGTTATCAAATTGTATAATGCTTTTTTCTTCCATCAGACTACCTCTGCCAGATTGCGGTCGCGCCGCAGGGAAGCGCCAGCCCGCTTGAGGTGACTGGCAGGCCTATCTCATCGCTCGACAGTCTGCCCCCGTAAAGCGGAGATACGACTGAGCCGAGTATATACTCCATCACCGAGGCTGAAAGCCCGGTGGTGTAGGAGTTTATCAGCACCGCCACGGGCGAGTCCGAGAGGACTGAGCAGCAGAGCTTTACAAAATCGTAGACCTCATCCTCAAGCTTCCAGATCTCGCCGCCGGGGCCTCTGCCGTAGGACGGCGGATCCATAATAATGATATCATATTTGTTGCCGCGGCGTATTTCGCGCTTGACAAATTTTATACAATCGTCAACTATCCATCTGACCGGCCTGTCGGCGACCGACGAGCTCGCGGCGTTCTCCTTTGCCCACGCGACCATGCCCTTTGAAGCGTCGACGTGAACCACGCTTGCACCTGCCTTAAGGCACGCGGCGGTCGCGGCCCCGGTGTAAGAGAATAGGTTAAGCACCCGGAGCTGTCTGCCGCTGTTCGCGATAAGATCGTGCAGGAGATCCCAGTTGACCGCCTGCTCCGGGAAAAGGCCGGTGTGCTTAAAGCCCATGGTTTTTATATTAAAGGTCAGGCTCCTGTAGCCTATGCTCCAGACGTCGGGAGTGCTTCTGACGATCTCCCAGCTCCCTCCGCCGGTCGACGAGCGGTGGTACACGGCGTTCGGCCTGTTCCAGAGCGGATCCTTTTTTTCGGTTTTCCATATAACCTGCGGATCGGGACGGACAAGTATCACCCTGCCCCAGCGCTCGAGCCGCTCGCCGTCCGAGCAGTCGATAAGCTCGTAATCCTCCCAACCGTCGGCAATTCGCATTTTTCATTCCTCCGAGTTAAGGCAATGCCGCACAGATCCCGGCGCAGCCTTGCTTGAATAGTATTCCGTCACACGCACACTCAATCGTGCAGTACCGTCTCAGATAAGTCTCTCCCTGACGACGTCCGCTATCTCTTCGGTGAGCTTCTTTATAAGCTCGCGGTCTCTGCCCTCGGCCATTACGCGGACGAGCGGCTCCGTGCCCGAGACTCTGACAAGGACTCTGCCGGAATCCCCGAGCTCCCTCTGTGCGCTCTCTATCGCCTTTTTGATCTCCTCATCCTTATCGTATCTCGCCTTGCCCATCTGTGATACCTTGACGTTGATGAGCACCTGCGGGAACACCTCCATCTCGGCGGCAAGCTCCGAGAGCTTTTTGCCGGTTCTCTTCATAACGGAGAGCAGCTGCAGGGCGGTAAGCTGGCCGTCGCCGGTCGAGGCAAAGTCAAAGAATATGACGTGGCCTGACTGCTCGCCGCCTATCTTATAATTATTGGCTCTCATGTTTTCAAGGACGTATCGGTCTCCAACGCTCGTGACCTCGGCCTTGATGCCGTTTTTCCTGCAGAATTCGAAGAAGCCCATATTGCTCATCACGGTCACGACAGCCGTGTCCGCATCCAGCCTTCCGCGCTCCTTCATGTCCTTGGCGCAGATGGCGATTATCTTATCTCCGTCAACGACCTCTCCGTTCTCATCGACGGCAAGCATCCTGTCCGCGTCGCCGTCAAAGGCGAAGCCGACGTCGCACTTGTACTCAAGAACGTATCTGCGCAGTCCGTCAAGGTGGGTCGAGCCGCAGTCGCGGTTAATATTGATACCGTTGGGTATGGAGGATTTCATATGGCAGTCCACGCCCAGCTCCGTGAAAAGATCGGGCGCGGTGACGCTCGCCGCGCCGTTCGCGCAGTCAAGAGCGACCCTGTATCCGGAAAAGTCGACGTCGACTGTCGAGATCAGATGCCTGACATAATCGAAGGCCGGCATCTCCGAGGAGCGAATCCTGCCCACGTCCGCGCCGATCTTGACCGGCGGGACGGCGGCTCCGTCGAGAATTATCGCCTCGATCTTTTCCTCCAGCTCATCGGGCAGCTTATAGCCGTCCGCCTGGAAGATCTTAATGCCGTTATATTCGCATGGATTGTGCGACGCGGTTATCATTACCGCCGCGTCATACTTGTATTTTTGAACAAGGAAGGCGACCGCCGGAGTCGGCAGCACCCCGAGCTGCATGACGTCCGCGCCGACCGAGCAGAGGCCTGCCGTGATCGCGGAGCACAGCATATTGGAGGATATCCTCGTGTCCATACCGATCATTACCCTCGGTCTTTTCTTATGCTCGCCGATGAGCACCATTGCCGCCGCGCGGCCGATCTGCATTGCAAGCTCGCAGGTAAGCTCCGAATTGGCTATTCCGCGCGCACCGTCCGTACCGAATAATCTACCCATGATTTTACCTCCAAAAGTCAAAAGTCAGATATCAAATTTCTGCTGTTCCGTGAGGGGAACGGGATCCCTGACCGCGCCGTGCTGTTCGGGCATCTTGATGCCCATATGCGCATAGCCGGCGGGCGTGACCATCCTGCCCCTCGGGGTTCTTGAAAGGAAGCCTATCTGCATCAGATATGGCTCATAAACGTCCTCTATCGTAACCGCCTCCTCGCCCACTGCCGCGGCTATGGTATCCAGCCCGACCGGGCCGCCGTTATAGTTGCGTATCATGGACAAGAGCAGCAGTCTGTCTATTGAATCAAGGCCGAGCTCGTCGATCTCAAGCCTGTTGAGGGCGAGGTCGGCGTTCTCCCTTGTGATAACTCCGTTACCGAGCACCTGAGCGAAATCGCGCGCGCGCTTCAAAAGCCTGTTGGCTATTCGCGGCGTTCCTCTGGAGCGTGAGGCGATCTGTCCGGCGCCGTCGTCGTCGATATCTATATCAAGTATACCCGCGCTGCGCCTTACTATTTTTTTGAGATCCTCCGTGCTGTAGAGCTCGAGCCTCGCAACAACTCCGAATCTGTCGCGCAGAGGCGCGCTGAGCTGGCCTGCCCTGGTCGTGGCTCCGACGAGGGTAAACTGCGGCAGATCTATACGGATCGACCTCGCGGAGGGACCCTGACCGATGATTATATCCAGCGCGTTATCCTCCATCGCAGGATAGAGCACCTCCTCGACGCTCCTGTTCATGCGGTGGATCTCGTCGATGAAGAGCACGTCACCCTCGCTGAGATTCGTCAGCAGGGCGGCGAGATCCTTCGGCTTCTCAATGGCGGGGCCGGAGGTCACCCTGAAGTTTACTCCCAGCTCGTTGGCGATGATGCCGGCGAGCGTGGTTTTTCCGAGCCCGGGCGGCCCGTAGAGCAGCACATGATCGAGCGCTTCGTTCCTCTTTTTAGCCGCTTCTATATAGACGGAGAGGTTCTCCTTGACCTTGGTCTGACCGATATAGTCGCTCAGCGTCCTCGGTCTGAGCTGAAGCTCCACGTCCGAGTCGACGTCCAGATACTCGGGGGCGACTATCCTGTTTTCAAAATCCGTTTCCATAATAAAAATCCTCCGGATGTGATCGATATATGCATATCGGTCGTCGATTCACTCTTTTGGGGAACCTCTGAATATTCGTCGCGTTCAGATTGCGTAGAGATTTTTTCGTCAGATGAAGCAAAAAGCGCAGTTAATACTTTGTGTATTGACGAGCATTTTTGCGAAATATGACGGGAAAAGATCACGCAAGATGAATGCATGAGAATTTTCAGAGGTGGCCATAGGGAGCCTCTGAATATTTGACGCGTTCAGATTGCGTAGAGGTTTTTTCGTCAGATGAAGCAAAAAGCGCAGTTAATACGTTGTGTATTGACGAGCATTTTTGCGAAATATGACGGAAAAAGATCACGCAAGATGAATGCATAAGAATTTTCAGAGGCGACCTGTTATATCAGAGACTTCAACGCCTGACGGACAAGCTCCTCCACGCCGAGGGTGCGGTCAAGTCTGCCGACTGCCTCCGCGGCCTCCGAACGGCTGTAGCCGAGCTGAATCAGAGCCTCAACGGCCTCGTTAGAGCTTGCGGAGGAGGAGTTGATCGCCTCCATCGTCTGAGTCTGTTCCTCGGTGAGAACGGCCGAAAACTTATTTTTAAGCTCAAGAACCACTCTCTGGGCGATCTTCGCGCCCACGCCCTGAGCCTTTGTGATGGCCTTCACGTCGCCGGAGGCTATGCACAGCGCCAGCTTATCCGGCGTCAGGACAGAAAGAATGGCGAGCGCGGCCTTGGGCCCTACGCCCGAGACGGTTATGAGCTGCCTGAACGCGTCAAGCTCGTTGAGCTCCGCAAAGCCGTAGAGCTCCATCGCGTCCTCGCGGACGTTCAGATGGGTGTACACGGTCTCGACCGAACCCTTCTGACCGAGCTTCGACATGGTGTTAAAGGTCGAAAAGCAATAGAACGCGATCCCGGAGCAGCTTATGGCGAAGCCGCCGCGGTCCACGGCAATTATTTCTCCGGTGAGTGAATAGAGCATGGCGATTTATCCTTTTCTCAAAATTATCATTTGTTCATATATCTGCCGAGCCTGCCGGCGAGCGAGCCGCTCGTATGCGCGTGGCAGATAGCCATTGCAAGGGCGTCCGCCGTGTCGTCCGGCTTAGGTATCTTATCAAGCTTCAGGAGGATCCTCATCATTTCCTGCACCTGCTTCTTTTCCGCTCTGCCGTATCCGACAACGCTCTGCTTGACCTGAAGCGGAGTGTACTCTGCGATCTGAGCGCCGTGCTTCTGCGCCGCGAGGACGGTGACCCCCCTCGCCTGCGCGACGTCGATGACGGTCTTGGCGTTGGTGTTGTAAAAGAGCTTTTCAATAGCCATGACGTCCGGTTTATGCTTTGAGAACAGGGCGTCAAGCTCGTCGTATATCATTTCAAGCCTGCGGTTGAAGGGCAGGCCTGCCGGCGTAGTCACCGCGCCGTAGTCGAGTACGTTAAAATGATTCCCGGAATATTCAAGTACGCCGTAGCCTATTATCGCATAACCCGGATCGATCCCAATTATTATCATCTTTATCTCCGATCATTTCTGTTCGCGTTCTCTTATAACATATCTGGTCGGCGTGCCCTCGAGACCGAAGACGCTCCTTATCTGATTGTCGATATATCTCTGATAGCTGTAATGGAACAGCTCCTTATTGTTTACAAAGCAGACGAACGTCGGCGGACGGGTCGAGGCCTGGGTGATGTAATATATCTTGAGCCTCTTGCCCCTGTCTGTGGGGGGCTGCACCCTCGCCGTGGCCTCCGCAAGGATATCGTTGAGCTTTCCGGTGGATATCCTCATGGCGTTCTGTGTATCGACAAATTTTATAAGCTCAAAAAGGCGGTCGAGCCTCTGCCCGGTTTTGGCGGATATGAAAATGATCGGCGCATAAGACATGAACGAAAAATCGTTCATCAGCTTTTTGCGGTACTGCGTCATGGTGGATCCGTCCTTTTCAACGGCGTCCCACTTGTTGACCGCAATTATGCACGCCTTGCCGAGCTCATGGGCGATACCGGCGACCTTGGAATCCTGCTCGGTGAAGCCCTCGCAGGCGTCTATCATTATAACGCAGACCGCAGCTCTTTCGACCGCCATACGCGCCCTGATGACGCTGTATTTTTCCAGCACTTCGTCGACCCGGCTCTTTCGCCTCAATCCTGCCGTATCTATGAAAACGAATTTACCGTAGCTGTTTTCGATGATTGTGTCGGTGGCGTCGCGCGTGGTCCCCGCGATATCGGAGACGATTACGCGCTCCTCGCCGGCTATCTTATTGATGAGCGAGGATTTGCCGACGTTGGGCTTGCCGATAACGGCGACCTTGATGCGGTCGTACTCCTCATCAGAGCCTTCTTCACCGTCAAAGTATTTTATCACCTCGTCGAGCAGATCGCCGGTGCCGTGGCCGTGGACGGCGGACACGCAGATCGGATCGCCCAACCCGAGGTTGTAGAACTCATAATATTCCAGGGGCGGCTCGCCGACGGAATCGCATTTGTTGACGCAGAGCACTATCGGCTTGCCGCTCTTCTGCAGCATTGCCGCCACCTCGCTGTCCGTTGAGACCGGACCGGATCTGATATCGGTGACAAAGATAATCACGTCTGCGCTGTCGATGGCTATCTGAGCCTGTCGGCGCATCTGGGCAAGGATGATATCGTCGGAATGCGGCTCTATTCCGCCCGTGTCCACAAGCAGAAAATTATGACCGAGCCATTCGCAGTCCCCGTAGATCCTGTCCCTGGTGACGCCGGGCGTGTCGTCGACTATGGCAAGGCGTTTGCCTGTCAATTTGTTGAAAAGTGTTGATTTGCCTACATTCGGCCGCCCTACGACGGCCACGACCGGTCTTGCCATAATCAGCCTCCTATTCTCCTATGATTTTCCTCAACAGCTCTCCCCCGTCATTTTCGACCGGAGTGACCTTGATATCCAGTCTTTCCGAAAGCTCGGACAGACTCAAGTCATCGAGAAAAATATCGCCCTCGCGCCTCAATGAGACCCTCGGTATAAGCACCTCGTCGCCGAGATCCCTGTTTTCGAGCGCCTCGCGGATATCTCCGCCGCAGAGCAGACCTGCGACAGTGACGTGCTCGCCGAAGAGCTTATTCTCTATTCTGACAACATTTATCTCAATATTGCTCACCTTTGCCGTTACACGATCTGCGCAATACTTCATCAGCGGATATGCCGCGACTCCTGTTGCCATGGTTATCCTTCTGCGAACGGGCAGAACGGCCCTCAAGCCCTCAGCCTCAACAGCTCTGTCGAATTCCTCCTTGAGCATAGTCCAGAGCCCCACGCCGTTTTCAAGCTGGGGATAATCCTCGTACCTGCTGCTGTCCGGCATTTCGAGTCCGGCGTTCAGATAGAATTCGTCGGCAGCGTAAGCTATATTTCTATTATTATAACACATAAAGCGTGAATTGTAACTATCAATTCTGGAAATTACATCCAAAGACTGCTCAGGGGTGAACGGATCAAGGTGCGTCAGCCCGTCGCGGTAGCACGTCAGCCCCACCGGAACTGCGGCTATGCTCCTGACGGACGGGTAAAGCTTGCCGAGCTCCTCGAGCGAATATGTCAGCTCGTCGCCGTCGTTGAAGCCGGGGCAGAGCACAAGCTGAGTGTTCATCGCGGTGCCCGCTTCTGCAAGCTGCCTGACGTAATCGAGGGTCTTTCCGGCACGCTTGTTGCCCATCATCCTGACGCGAAGCTCCGGATTCATGGTGTGCACGGAGATATTCACAGGGCTGATATGCATATCTATGATGCGCCTGATGTCCTTATCCCCTATGTTCGTCAGCGTGATATAATTGCCGAAAAGGAAGGAGAGCCTTGCGTCGTCATCCTTGAAATACAGACTCTCGCGCAGGTTGGACGGAAGCTGATCTATGAAGCAGAATATGCAGTTATTGGCGCAGCTTCTCTGCTTGTCCATAAGGAAGGTCTCAAAGCCCAGACCGTTGTCCTCTCCCGCGCCGCGTATCCTGACACTGCGGCGCCTGCCGTTCGGCTTTTCAATGACAAGCTCCGTTTCCTCGTCGTCAATATAGAAGCTGTAATCGAGCACGTCGTTTATTTCATGTCCGTTGACCGAAACGAGCCTGTCGCCCGCCCTGATAAAATGACGGGACGCCGGAGAATGCGGCTCAACGGAAGAAATCAGAACTGCCATAAATATCCCCTATCGCATAAAAGTCAAAAAGGCAGAGAACGGACTTGTGCGGTCCAATCTCTACCTTCTCCGTTTCATTGAAAAGACTTACGCGTCCTTCTTGACTACAAGCTTACCGTCATAATAACCGCAAGCCGAGCAAACTCTGTGAGCTCTCTTGAGCTCGCCGCACTGCTTGCACTTAACAAGCTCGGGTGCCGATATTTTCCATACGCTTGAACGTCTCTTGTCTCTTCTGGCCTTGGAAATCCTTCTGCTTGGTACTGCCATTTTGAGCGCCTCCTTATCACTGAATAATCCTTACAGGTCATCCTCAGTTAACCGGAGCAATGCATCCCATCTGGGATCATATTCACGCCCGCAGTCACAGGGACCTTCATTTAAATCTTTGCCGCACCGGTGACAGATACCGAGGCAGTCCTCCCTGCACAACACCTTGGTGGGTAGGGACAGCAAAATGTCCTCGCGCACGAGCGGCTCGATATCATAACGCATGGAACCGACAACTATAAGCTCGTCGTTGTTCTCATCGTTAAGCTCCGTAACAAGCACGTGCTCCACAGGTATCTTGAAATTGCGCCTGAACGTGGCGGCGCATCTGTCGCAGGTGAGGTCAAGCGCAAATTCCGCCTGTGCGCCGAGGCTGACTATGCCCGCCTCGTTGCGAACCCTGCCGGTGACGCGTACCGGCTCTTTAAAGGGCTTTGACGCGGCATATTCGGCATCGCTCATATCGATCCTGAGATCCAGCGGAAGGTCGAAGCCTTCATTATTAAAAACAGGCTCAAGTTCAATATACAGCATAAATCACACTTCACCTCAAATGTCATGCACAGAACATTATATATTCCCGCAGGACATTTGTCAAGAGTTGTTTTTAAAATAATGGCTTGACGGCCTCAGATTTTTTTTGCAGAATTCAAAAACCTCAGCCGGAATCTCGGCTTCATCCGCCGAAACCGTAAAAATAAAGCTCTTTTCCTCAACGTGGCTCTTGCTGAGCTCGTCCACCCTCTTCAGAAAAGTGCAGAGCTCATCATAATCCCTGCCGCCGATCCTGAGCGTGGCGTCGATGAGGACGTCGGTAATGTCGTGGTCGCCGGCGCAGATTCCGCACAGGAAGCCATAGAAAGCCTCGTAGCCGCTGACCTTGTAGTGGTCAGTGTCGATAAGCCTTGCTCTGTAGTTGACGTCATAGGTGAGCTTGGGCTGCTTTTCTACGCAAACAACATTGCCGTTTGAATTCTCGATAGCGTCGTTAACCTTTTCGATAAGGCGCTTTGTTTTTCCCGAGCCTTTTTTTCCTAAAATAAGAGATACCATTTATATATCCTCCCTGATTCATTTATATACTTATTTAAATTCCGCGGATCGCACGGAATTTCAACCGTTATTATCTGATGCCGAGCCTCTTCTCAAGCTCGTCTTTCCTGTCGTCGTAACCGGGCTTGCCCAAAAGTGCGAACATATTCTTTTTATAGCTCTCGACTCCCGGCTGATTGAACGGGTTTATGCCGAGAATATATCCGCTGACCGCGCACGATTTCTCAAAGAAATAGATAAGATAGCCGAGGTTGTGCTCGTCCATCCTCTCCGCCTCCAGGATTATATTCGGGACGTTGCCGTCCGTATGGGCGAGCACCGTACCCTCAAAGGCCTTGCTGTTGACGTAGGACAGCTTTTTACCGGCGAGGAAATTGAGACCGTCATAGTCATTCTCCTCGAGATCTATGGTGATATCCGACTTGGGCTCGTTAAAGATGACCACAGTCTCAAAGAGATCCCTTTCGCCCTGCTGGATATACTGACCGATAGAATGCAGATCCGTTGAAAAGATCGCAGACGCCGGCATAAGACCCTTGCCGCCCTTGCCCTCGCTCTCTCCGAAGAGCTGCTTGAACCATTCATTCATCATGGTAAAGGCCGGCTCATAGCTGACCAGCATCTCTATTTTTTTACCGCTCCTGTAAAGGAGGTTTCGTATAGCTGCATACCTGCAGCAGTCATTCCTGCAAACGTCGCGCTCGCTGAGATCGTGCATCGCCTCACGTGCGCCCTCCATCAGAGCGTCGATATCGATACACGCAGTGGCTATCGGGAGAAGACCCACGGGAGTCAGCACGGAATACCTGCCGCCGACGTTGTCGGGCACCACAAAGGTGGTATATCCCTTCAGATCCGAAAGCTCCTTGAGCGTACCCCTTGAGCCGTCCGTGGTGGCGTAGATACGCCTTGCCGCCTCAGCCTCGCCGTATTTTTTCACAAGAAGCTCCCTGAATATCCTGAAAGCCACAGCCGGCTCGGTGGTCGTGCCGGATTTTGAGATAACGTTGATGGAAAAGTCCTTGTCCCCGAGGATCTCGATAAGCTCGTTTATCGAGGCGGAGCTGATGCTGTTGCCGGTGAAGTAGATCTCCGGAGCGCCTTTTCTGAGCAAATTGTAATTCTGGGACTTGATGAACTCTATGACCGCTCTGGCTCCGAGGTACGAGCCGCCGATACCGATCACGAGGAGGACGTCGGAGTCTTTTTTTATCTTTGCCGCCGCCGCTTTAATACGGCTGAACTCGTCCCTGTCATAAGTTTCCGGAAGGGTCAGCCAGCCCGTGAAAGAGCTGCCCTCGCCCGTTCCGGAGCACAAGCTCTCGTGAGCCTTTTCGACCTCCGGCCTGATCCCGTTTAAAGAATCCTCCGGCAGGAAGCTCTCAACATATTTGGTATTGAGTTTTAATGACATATGAGCGCCTCCTGTATGCGTCAGCATTTAATATATTTTACCCTAAACAAAAACGATTTGCAATAGCTATTTGACAAAAATTTCACTTTCACAGCGGGTGTTCAGACTTTTTTGCAGGCAGAACGCAGTATCCCCTTGAAAACGTCGGGGAACGTCAGCCGTCCCACATAGTGGGGAGCGGTCAGCTTATACTGCCCGAGCACCTCATCGCCGAGGCTGATGGTCACCGTTCCGAGCACCTGGCCGTCCTCGACCGGCGCGGCTACCTCGGCGGCAAGCTCGGTCCATCGGGTGATATCCTTCTCCCTGCCCTTGGGAACAAGCACCTTGAACGCGGACGGGATCAGCGGAGTGATCGTCTTTTCGGTGCCGGAGATAATATTGACGTCCTTTATCAGCGAGGTGTCCGGCTCGGGGGATACGGTCGTATAATTCGCGAAGCCCCAGTTCAGCATGGCCTTTGCGCCCTCGAACCTGTCGCTGCTGTTCGCCGCGCCCAGCACCACGGCTATCAGCGCGGTCTGATCCCTCTCCGCCGTGGCGGAGATACAGCATCCCGCCTTGGCGGTCGTGCCGGTCTTAAGGCCGGTAGCCCCGTTATAGAATCTTATCAGCTTGTTGGTGTTCACAAGCTCCGTGGCGCCCGACCGCAGGGAATCCATCCATATCGTCGTATAATCTTTAATCATATCATGCTTCATCAGCTCCCTTGACATCAGCGCAATATCCATCGCGGTGGTCTTATGGTTCTCCGACTCGTCGTCAAGCCCGGTGCAGTTTTCAAAATTCGTG
Source organism: Clostridia bacterium (assembly GCA_017450135.1). GTDB lineage: Bacteria > Bacillota > Clostridia > Oscillospirales > Acutalibacteraceae > CAG-488. The sequence continues at coordinate 24,419 of JAFSXA010000207.1, forward strand.
TTTTTCATCCCGAGCTGTTCGGCGCGCTCGTTCATCATCATTACAAAGCCGTCCGGACTGCCGGCAACGTATTCACCGAGCGCCGAGCAGGCGTCGTTGGCGCTGTAGACAGCAGTGGCCTTGAGCAGCTCCTCGACCGTCATGCTCTCGCCCTCTTTGAGCCAGATCTGCGAGCCTCCCTTCGACGCCGCGTCTGCGCTTGCCGTCACCGCGTCGGACAGGGCTATTTTGCCGCTGTCGATCGCCTCGACCACAAGGAGCATACTCATGATCTTCGTGACCGACGCAGGGTAAAGCGGCTCGTTCTCGTTCATACTCATCAGGACTCTGCCGGTGGTCTGATCCATCAGCACGGCGGCCTTGGCCTTGAC
>JAFSXA010000208.1 GCA_017450135.1 Clostridia bacterium
CGAAGAGGTGCATACAGACGGCAGCGCCGCGACGCAGTATGACGTTCCTGTCAACGCCGCTCCGGCCGCTGAGGAGACCCCGGCTCAGGCCGATACAGCCGCTGTGCAGAAGGCGGCGCCTGCTGCCGCCTCGAGCTCTTCGGAGTCAAAACAGACGTCGTCCAAGCCGCAGACCACGGCTCAGGTGCTCGCTTATTTCAACACGGCTGTCAATAAGGTTAAGCCGGGCGCAAAGTCGCTTGTCAAGAATTATGAAAAGAATACTCAGGCAGGCACCTTCTCCCTGACCGGGCCGTTCAAGGTGTTCTCCGGCGCGATAAACAATCTTGTCAAGAGCAATATGGGCGAGAAGGAAGAGGATCACAACCGCAAGCTAACCACCAAGGCGGATATCGTCAAGTATTTCCCGGTTGAAAACGAGAGCTGGTCCTCAAAGCTTACCACCGATAATATCAGCTCCGCGACCCTCACGGAAAAGGGCGGAAAATACGTCGTGACCGTGCGCGTCAAGCCCGACGCCGCAAGCTCGGATACAGCCCACGGAAAGGGCAACCACGGCAAGGTGTTCAGCATTGTAATGAATCAGGTCATCCTTGATAACGCGGGGCCGGTAAAATCCCTGCTCAAGGACGGGCTTACGATCGGCTACCGCGACGGAAGGATCACGGCTGAGATCGATCCCGCCACGGGAAATATCACACACATCAATTATTATTACGTCTGGATCCTGAACGTTACCGCCGCAGGGACGTCCGTTTCGGCTCCCTTCGGCATAGAGCAGGATTTCAATATTAACTGGTGACCGGAGGTGGATTTATGAAAGTGTTTATGATAGGAGGCACGGGGCTTCTCGGTTCCGCCGCGGCAAAGCTTTTTATCGAGCGCGGCCACTCAGTCAGATCCGTCGCGTTGCCTCCGCTGCCGCAGGGCGCCGATATCCCCGGGGAGATGGAGCTCTCCTTCGGCAATTATCTTGAATTTTCCGACGAGCAGCTTGAGACCATGATGGGGGACTGCGACTGCTTCGTCTTTGCGGCAGGAGTGGACGAGAGGGTGGAATTTCCCGCCCCCGTTTACGAGGCTTATAGAAAATTCAATATAGATCCTGTCCGCCGTCTTCTTACGATAGCTAAGAAGTGCGGGATAAAGAATAACGTAATCCTCGGCTCATATTTCTCCTACTTTGCCAAGACAAGGCCGGAGATGGAGCTGTGCAAAAAGCACCCGTACATCAGGAGCAGGATAGAACAGGAGGACGTTGCGCTCTCCTTTGCCGACGAGGATACCAACGTCGCCGTGCTCGAGCTGCCGTATATTTTCGGCACCCAGCCCGGCAGAAAGCCTGTATGGGTAATACTTATCGAGCAGCTGACGAATATGGGTAAGATAACCATGTATCCCAAGGGCGGAACTGCGATGGTCACCGTGCGCCAGGTAGGCGAGGCCATAGTCGGCGCCGCTGAGCGCAACAGGGGAGGCAACGCCTACCCCATAGGTTATTTCAATTACACCTGGGACGAGTTTCTCCGCATAGTTCACAAGGCCATGGGTCAGCCGAACAGAAGGATCATCCATATCGCCAAGTGGATGTTCAAGCTCTACGGCGTAAAAATGATGAATGAGTATAAAATGCGCGGCATCGAGTCAGGCATCAACGCCGTTGACCTTGCCGATATCATGTGCATGAACACTTTTATTGACAAAAAATACAGCGTCGAGCTCGGGGTCGGACCGGACGATATATCCTCCGCGATTTTTGATTCCGTCAAGCTCTCCGTCGACGCTTTTACCGGAAAACAACAGCTTCTTGAGATGAAAGGTGAATGATATGGGTTTGAGTTTGATAACGGGAGCGAGCGGACACATCGGCTACGCTCTGCTTAAAAAGCTTACGGACAGCGGCGAAAAGGTCAGGATCTTCATACGCAAGGATATCCCGATCTTTGACGAGTTTGACTGTGAAAGAGCCTACGGTGACGTGACGGATCTGCAGTCGATAGCGGAGGCCTGCGACGGGGTGGACACCGTTTATCACCTCGCCGGGATCATAGACATCAATCCCGGGCTTGAAGAGCTGACCCGCAAGGTCAACGTAGACGGGACCAAAAACGTGGTCACTGCCTGCATTGAAAACGGGGTCAAAAGGCTTGTGTACGCCTCATCCGTGGACGCCATACCGCCCCGACCGTGCGGCAGGGTCATGACTGAGATAGACCATTTCACTCCGATAAACCTTGAGGGTACCTACGCTAAGACCAAGGCGATCGCCACCCAGTACGTTCTCGACAAGTGCCGCGTCGGGCTTATTGACGCTGTTGTCGTTCAGCCCGGAGCCTGCATAGGGCCTTACGATTTCAAGGTATCGAACGTCGGCGAAATGGTAAGGATGGTCATGGCGGGCAAATTCCCCGTGTCGCTTGGCTTCGGAGCCTACAATTTTGTGGACGTCCGTGATGTTGCGGACGGAATGTATGCCGCCGCTCAAAAGGGGAAGTGCGGCTCCTGCTACATACTCTGCGGACAGAGAGTGACTGTCGATGAGTTCATTTCCATGACTTCTCAGGCATGCGGCAGAAGGACGCCAAAGCTGAAGATTCCGCGCGTTCCGGTAATGCTTGCGGCTCCGCTTGCCGAAA
>JAFSXA010000209.1 GCA_017450135.1 Clostridia bacterium
ATATGTTTAGTATGATAGCACACTAATGTATTAAAGTCAAGCGGATTGAATAATAATTTTGTTTTTTATTTTACTGTAGTGAATCGGAGGCAGTATGAAACCGATAGCAAGAATAAAATCTGATTTTCCGTCCAAATTCGGTATACCGCGTCAGAGCGGCATCGTCGCGGAGCTGATAGCGGACGTGGTCTTTGAGCCTGAATTTTCAAGCCCGGACGCGGTCAGGGGGCTGGAGGAATTCTCGCATATCTGGCTGATATGGGAGTTTTCCGAAAACACCGACGCCGGCCATTCGCTAACCGTCAGACCTCCGAGGCTCGGCGGCAACGTGCGCAAGGGCGTGTTTGCCACAAGGTCGCCGTTCAGACCCAACCCCATCGGCCTTTCCTGTGTGAAGCTGGAGGGGATAGATACGTCAGAGAGCGGCGTCGTCCTGCACGTCAGCGGAGCCGACCTTATGGACGGGACTCCGATCTACGACGTCAAGCCCTATATCCCGTATACCGACTGCATACCCGGCGCGAGCGGCGGCTTTTCGCACGAGCCGTGGGAGGACACTCTGGAGGTCGTATTACCTGCGGAGCTTGAAAAGAGAGTGCCTCCGGACAGGCTCTCCGCGCTAAAGGATGTGCTGGCTCAGGATCCGCGACCGGCTTATCAGGATGACCCGCAGAGGATATACGCCTTTGAGTTTGCCGGTATGCATATTGAGTTCAGCGTTTCGGGCAGTACGCTGACGGTAAAGGACGTTTCAAAAGTATAATGTTAAAATGAATACATTTTAAAAAATAAGGCAATTATTTTATAGAGACAATTTGCAGATATTGTTAAAAATCGGTAAACTTGATGCACAAAACATTGAACTTATAATTGACTTTAGCGTCGGAATGTGAGAAAATATACATATTATCGATCGGAGGTGTTTGGTCTATGGTTAAGGAAAAGATCCAGAGGGTCGGAGCGTCAATAGCTCTTGATAGGATCCTCAGATATATTGACAAAGACCCCCGGAAGAATCTTCTGAGGCTTTTGAGTATTGCAAAACGGCTGACCGGCAAGACCTTTCCGGAAAAAGCTCTTGCCGGCTTCCAAAAAGCGCTTGAGGATGAAAACAGTATTTGGTTCAAATATGCCATGGGTTTTCTCAATGATATAGACAGAGAGAATCTTAAAAAGATGTTCCTCTCCTTTGCGCTGGGCGCGGGATATCACGGGACCAAGGCGGTTAGAGAGAACCGTGAAAAATACAAGTGCAATATCCCGTGGCTCATGCTTATAGATCCCACGAGCGCGTGCAACATGAATTGCAAGGGCTGCTGGTCCGCAGAGTACGGGCACAAGCTCAACCTTTCCTTTGACGAGATGAACGACGTGATCAACCAGGGCGTCAAGCTGGGAACTCATCTCTATATGTTCACGGGCGGCGAGCCGCTTATACGCAAAAAGGATATCCTGCGCCTGTGCCGCGAGCATAAGAACTGTACCTTCCTTGCGTACACCAACGCAACGCTTGTGGATCAGGAATTCTGCGATGAGATGAAGGAGGTCGGAAACCTCACCCTTGCCCTGAGCATAGAGGGAACTGAAGAATCGAACGATTACCGCCGCGGCAGCGGAGCCTATGCCGGCACGATAGCCGCCATGGATCTGCTCAAAAAGAACGGCTGCCTTTTCGGTATCTCGGTCTGCTACACCTCTAAGAACATAGACGCCGTCACAAGCGATGAGTTTATCGACGGAATGATAGCAAGAGGAGTCAAGTTCGGACTGTATTTCAATTATATGCCGGTCGGCAACGACGCTGTCGAGGAGCTCATACCCTCGCCGGAGCAGAGGACTTTTATGTACAAATGGCTCAAGCGTATGCGCGCCGCCGAGACGGGAAAGCCCATATTCATCATGGATTTCCAGGACGACGCCGAATACGTGGGCGGCTGCATTGCAGGCGGCAGGAACTATTTCCATATCAATTCGGCGGGCGATATCGAGCCGTGCGTATTCATCCATTTTTCCGATGCGAATATCAGGACGCACACGCTGCTCGAGGCGCTCAGAAGCCCTCTTTTCATGTGCTATTACCACAACCAGCCCTTTAAC